>NZ_JBHVEU010000182.1:0-16402 GCF_042802075.1 Kitasatospora sp. NPDC057518 | reverse complement strand
GGCTGCTGGGTGTTCAGCTGCCCGCCGACGCGGCGTTGCTGGTCGCCCTCGGGACGGTGACCGCGCGGGCGCCGTACCGGTCGGCGTGGGCGGCGGCTCTGGTGGCGGTGGCCGGGGCGGTGCTGGCGGCGGCGCGCTGGGCGCCCGAGGGCCGGTTCCCCGCCTCGGCCGCCGCGATGACGGCGGCGGTCGCCGCGAGCGCGCTGCTCGGGGCGAACGCCCGGATCCGGCGGGCCGCGCGGGCGGAGCGGCTGGCGCGGCTGGAACTGGACCGCGACGAGCGGGAGCGCCGGGCGGTGGAGGAGGAACGCGCCCGGATCGCGCGGGAGTTGCACGACAGCGTGACGCACGGCCTGTCAGTGGTGGTGGCGCTGGCGGACGCGCTCGGGCACGCGAGGCCGGCCGACGCCTGCGCCGTGACGGCCCGGATCGCGCAGACCGGGCGGCAGGCGCTGACCGACATGCGGCGGGCGCTGGGCCTGCTCCAGGACACCGGTCCCGACGCCGGTCCCCACACGGGGCCCGGGGACGACCGGCGGTCGCCGCCGGGGATCGGGCAGCTCAGGGCGTTGTGCGAGCAGATGGAGGCGGCGGGCCTCGTGACCCGGCTGCGGGTGGACGGCGAGGCCGCCCGGGTGCCGGCCGCGGCGCAGCTGACGGTGCACCGGCTCGTCCAGGAGTCGCTGACCAACGCGCTGCGCCACGCGCCGCAGGGGTCGCGCGCCGAGGTGCGGGTGTCCTGCGCGCCGGGGGCGGTCACGGTCGAGGTGACCGACGACGGGCGGGCCGCAGGGACCGGGCGGCCGGGATCCGCCGGGTCCGGGCGGGGTCTCACGGGGATGCGGGAGCGCGCCGCGGCCTTCGGCGGGGTGCTGGAGGCGGGCCCGCGGCCGGGCGGCGGCTGGCGGGTCTTCGTACGGCTGGATCCCGGGGGCGCGCCGTGAGCGTCCGGGTGCTGCTGGTGGACGACGAGGAGCTGCTGCGGCTGGCGTTCGGCATGATCCTGCGCGCCGAGCCGGACATGGAGCCGGTCGGGGAGGCGGCCGACGGGGCGGCGGCGGTGGAGCTGGCGCGGCGGCTGCGGCCGGACGTGGTGCTGATGGACGTGCGGATGCCGGGCACCGACGGCATCGGGGCGACCCGGCGGCTGCTGCGCGAGGTGCCCGGGACGCGGGTGCTGGTGCTCACGACCTTCGACCTGGAGGCGTACGCCGTCGAGGCGCTGCGCGCCGGGGCCTCCGGCTTCCTGCTGAAGAACAGCCGGCCGGAGGAGCTGCTGGGGGCGATCCGCGACGTGGCCCGGGGGGACGCCGTGGTCTCCCCTCGGGTGACCCGGCTGCTGCTGGACCGCTTCGCCCACCGGCTCCCCGCCGCCGGAGACGGGGGTGGGGGCGGGGGAGGGGGCGACGCGGAGCGGCTGCGCGTGCTGACCGCGCGCGAGCGGGAGGTCCTGCTGGGGGCCGCCCGCGGCCTGACCAACACGGAACTCGCCGCCGCCCTCGGCCTCGCGGAGCCCACGGTGAAGAAGCATCTCGGCCGGGTCATGGCCAAGCTGGGCCTGCGGGACCGGGTGCAGGCGGTGATCTTCGCGTACGAGTGCGGGCTGGTCGGGCCGAGGTAGGCGCGTCCGGCCGCCGGGCGGGGGCCGTCCGGCCGCCGTCCCCGCCGCCGGTCCGCCCGCCGGGTCCCCGCGCGCCGCCGCTCGGCCCGTCGGGAGCCGCTGGCGCGCCCGTGGCGAAGCAGCCCGTCCGGGCGCACGGTGTCTTCCCTGCCTTCGGCGAAGTGGTGGGTGGTCAGCGGGAGCACGGCCTGCCGACCCCTTGGATCCCGCCGACCTCTCGGGTCCTGCCGGACCCGGCTACGGCCGGTACCGGTCGGCGAGGTCGCCGTAGCCGCCCGCTGTCCAGACCGTCTTGCGGAACTCCGCGAGGCCGAGCGACCCGGCGCCCTGGCCGGCGGTGGGCGGGAAGTGCGTGGTGCCGCAACGGGCGCAGTACCAGGCCTGGTTCCAGAGCCGTTCGGCCCGGGGCCGGCCTGCCAGGTGCCGCCGCCTGGCGAGGAACAGCGCGGTCGCGCCCGCCAGCAGGGCGATCGCGACGGCCAGGATCAGACACGACCCCCAGAGCGGGACCAGCGCGTCGTTCGCGTCGGCGAGCGCGGCCGCCGTGTCCGTGGCCGGGGAAGCCGGAGCGGCCTTCGGAAGGTCGCCCGGGAGGAGGTCGGTGGGGAAGTCGTTCGGGAACCCCGGGTGCGCGGTCACCCAGTCCGGCGGCGAGAGGTCGGGCTTCCGGGCGACGGGCGCGTCGCGCGCCATGGTCCCCTGGACGAAGGTGAAGACCGCCCCGACCAGCGTCACGAAGCCCAGGGATGCCAGCGTCTGGACCGCCGTGCCGACCGCGGGCGGCGCGGGCGCCAGGGCCCGGCCGAGGGCGGAGACCTCCTCGCGGGTCTCAACGCGGCCGTCGCGGCCGGAGGAGCGCACGGTGACGTTCCGCCGCTCGCCCAGGTGGACCGCCGGCACACTGCGGACCTGGTCGGTCAGCGCGCAGCTCGGGCAGGGCGTCAGGGCACCGGGCGGCGGTGGCGCAAAGACGGCGTCGTTGATCGGCATGTACGGAAATCCCCCCAGGAGCAACGATGGTCGGGCGACCGTTCGCATCCGGGTGGACGCAGCCGCACGGCCTCCGGTTGCCGCCGCCCCGAGGAAGCCGTCGCCGAGCCGTCGGCCGTGTCACCGCGGTATGCCGCTGCCGGTGGCCGCCGCTGCGCACCACCTGCTCCGGAAGGCGGCCACGCCGCCCGACCGCCGCCCTTCGTTCAACACGATGGGCACGGGCGGGCAGAGACGCCTTGGAGAGTCTCCGGCGGGCGACGGGCCATCGTCGCCTACCGCGGCCGCGTCCACCCGGCCGTCGACCGGGACTCCGCCGACGCGATCGACGAGGCCGTCGCCGACCCCGGTCGGGCGCGTAGTAGGCCACCCGTACGATCCGGACGGTCTCGCCGGCGGTGTCGTCCGACAGGCGGTCATGACCGTTTGACGGGCGATATTGACCGGTGCAGTCGAACTGTCGGTACGGTCAGCTCATGGAAGAGCTGCCCGAGGGCGTGGACCGCGACATCCTGGACCGCCGGATAGGCCGTGCGATCAGGGCGATCCGGGACGCGTCCGGCTGCACGCTCCATGAAGCACTCGACGTATTCACACAGCGGTACGAGGAGCTCCGCCGTGATCGGCCCGGTGACTTCCGGCTGAGCCGCGAGGAGTACAGCCGGGACGTCTACACCTGATCTGAGCGAACCCGCCGGGCAGTCGGTCGAGGTCGCCTGTCAACGGACACGGGTGACCGAGCAGACCGACCGGGAGACCACCCGCGGGAGCCGGCGCGCCGTCGACGCGGTGACGGCACCGCTGGCGTGCGAGCGGCCCGGTGATGAGGCGTTCGCCCTGCCGGCCGCCGAGGAGGAGGCCGCGGCCGAAGGCCGGATCGGTGCCGTCCGGCGGACGCGTACCGGCCCGCACGAAGCCGTCGGCCCGCTGATGGAGACCGTCCAGGTGCCACCGTCCACGGGAGCACCGCCCTTGGCATCGACGGTGCGGTCAGCCGCGGCGCCGACGGCGCATCCGTGACCCTGCTGCCCGGCCTGCGCTCACAGCAGGAGCTGCTCCTGGACGCCTGGGAGCTCGCGCGGGACGCGGTCGATCGCCTCGCCCTTCAACCCATCGAGCGCTGAACCACGGGCCCACCCGGCCGCTCATGAGAGTGGGCCCAAGACGCATCAACTCACGGGAGGATGCCCCGCGCGCCCAGCGGACCGCTCGGCTGCTCCGTTCCGGTGTGTTTTGAAAGATCCTGTCGATTGATCATGCGTTGAGCAGGGGACTTGCAGGATCTGGGACTTGAGATCCTGGTTGTCTGGCCTGTGGTTCTGCTGCCGTGATTGATCGTTCATGGGCTGTGGCCTGAGGGCTTGCAGAATCTGGGACCGATGTTCGGGTCGGTCGGGAGAACCTGTGGGTGGTCAGGGGAGCAGGGGCTGGCCGTTCTGCCCGCGGACGGCTCGGTAGCCTCGCCCGATGCGCATCCTGTTCACGTTCATCGGTGGCAGCGGCCACTTCCGCCCCCTCATCCCGGTGGCCCGCGCGGCGCAGGCCGCCGGGCACACCGTCGCGGTCGCGGGCAGCGGCGGCAGAACGGCCGAGATCACGGCGGCCGGGTTCACCGCCTTCGCCACCAGCGAGCCGCGGGTGAGTACGGCGGGTTCCGCGGGCGCGGCGGCCGTGCCCGTCGACGTACCCGATCCGGCGGCTGACCTGCGGCAGCTCGCCGAGGGCTTCGCCCGGCGCGGCGGGAGACGGCAGGCTGCTGCGGTGCTGGACATCGCCCGCGATTGGAAGCCCGATGTCCTGGTGCGCGACGAGGTCGACTTCGGCAGCTCGATCGCGGCCGAGGTGCTCGGGATACCCTGTGCGACCGTCATCGTGCTGGCCGCCGGGGGCTTCCTGCGCAAGGAGGTCGTCGCGGGGCCGCTGCACGAGCTGCGCTCCGAGTACGGCCTGCCGGCCGACCCCGGGCTCGCGATGCTGGACCGGGACGTGGTCCTGTCGCCGTCCCCGCACGCCTTCCGGGACCCGCGCTTCCCGTTGCCCGCCCACGCGTTCGCGTTCCGGCCGGGCCCGGCCGTACCCGCAGCCCCCGTGCGGGACACCCCCACCGTGTACTTCACGCTCGGCACCGTCTACACCAGCACCGAGCTGTTCGCCCGGGTCCTGACCGGGCTCCAGGGACTCGCGGCGAACGTGGTCACGACGGTCGGCTCCCAGGTCGACCCCACACTGTTCGGGCCAATGCCGCCGAACGTCCGGATCGAGCGCTTCGTCCCGCAGGATCAACTGCTGTCGCAGTGCAGCCTGGTGGTCTCGCACGGCGGCTCCGGCAGCCTGCTCGGCACGCTCGCCCACGGCCTGCCCTCGGTGCTGTTGCCGCTCGGCGCGGACCAGCCGTACAACGCGCGGCGGTGCGTCGAACTCGGTACCGCCCGGGTGCTGGACCCGGTCACCGTGACCCCGGACGAGGTGCGCGAGACGGTGTCGGCGGTACTGGCCGACGAAGGCTACCGCCATGCCGCCGAGCGGCTTCAGCGCGAGACCAACGCCCTGCCCGGACCGGAGCAGACCGTTCCCCTGCTCGAAGCACTCCGCTGAGCATCCCGCGTCCCCGTATCGGCCCCGCTCGCTGACGGCCCCGCACGTCGTGGCGGTTGGAAGGTACGGCCGGGCTGGACGCGGCTGCCGCCGAGCTCGGCCTGCCCCGCCGCCCGGAGCCGGGACGTGCGCGGGTCCGCTGGCTGCACCGTCCGGGCCGGGCTGTGGTGGTGCTCGCTGCCCGGGGTGTTCGCCGCTGTCCCGTCCGGGTCTGTCCCCGCGTTGCCGGCCGGGTCCCGGGCGGCGGGCCCGATGATCCCGGTCGCAGTGGTTGGACCCTTTCTCATCCCCGGACCACCTCGGCGGCGGCCGCGCGTTTCCTCTGGACAGAAGGATCCGTACCGCACTGCCGCACCGCGGTCCCGACCCGCGATCCGACCCGGTGGCCCGGGACGCCCCGGCGGCTGCGCGCGGTCGGCCGGCGCTCTGTGGGGTGGCCGTTCTGGTTCTGTTTCGGAGCGGAGCGGCTCCTGGTGGCCGAGGCCGATCTCGGCGGTGCTCCCGTCGGTGAGTCGCAGGGTCTCCTTGTGTCTGCGCGGCACGTTGAGGTGCCCTTCCCGCTCGCGGTACTGGGTGGCTGCGGCGAGGTTTCGGGCCTCTTTCTCCGCGTGTGCCACCTTCGCGGTCGGTCAGTTCCGGTCGGCGACGCCGGCCTCCAGGACGGAGACCACGGCGAACAGCGAGAAGCAGACGGCGCCGAGGCCGACCAGGACCCGGGCCGCGACCGTCACGTCCGGGTCGGCCGACTCGAACAGGAACGCCGACATGAACAGGCACAGCAGTGTGGTGCCGACCGGGACCAGCGGGGCGCGGCCGGCCGGCGGCGCGGCACGGCGCCAGCCGAGGGCGAGCAGCAGCACCGCGCTCAGCACCGTCCAGCACAGCAGGCCCAGCCCGATCTGCACGTACCCGGTGGCCAGTTGACCGGGCCGGGGGTCCAGGGCGACGACGACCAGGCCCCCGGTGATGTCCATGGCGCCGAGCACGGCGGCAGGGACGAGCCACCAGACCCGCTCCCGCCGGGTGTACGTGTTCCGGGTCTGCCGCAGCAGGGTGATCACCAGCCCGGTCAGGGCGGTGCAGACGATCGCCTGGTCGACCACCACGTGCCCGGCCGTGAAGCGCCCGTCCGAGTCCCCGCCGCCCCCGTTGGCCAGCATGACGGTCGCCCACGCCCAGGCGGCGGCGGCCGCAAGGACCGGGACCGCCACCAGCGCCCGGGCCGCGGACCGGCCGAACGGCGCGGGCGAGCGCGGCGGGGAACCCTCCGGCAGGACGGCGTTCTGCCCGATCAGCGTGAAGCGGGTGGCGACCGCGGCCACCGACGAGACGCACACACAGACCAGGCCGATGCCGAGGACCACGCTGCCGGCCACGAAGTCGGCCACCGGCCGGTGGCTCTCCGCCAGCAGGCCCAGCCCGTAGCCGACGGCGGCACCGGACACCGCGAAGCCGAACGCCGGGTAGCCGATCCGGTCCAACGCGCCGAAACGGCCGATCAGTTGCCGCACGACGGTCGCCGCGACGGCGAACAGGCAGAGACAGACGGCGGCCAGGAAGACCAGCGTCAGGCCCGCGACCCGGGCGCTCGGCCCGGTGGAGTGCGCGAGGACGTAGCCGCCGAGCGCGGCCGACACCGCGCCCATGAGCAGCGGAACCGCCCGGAGCAGCACGCTCATTCCGTGGTTCACCAGGTCTCCTCGTTCCCTCGCGCTCGCCGGTCCCGGGCGGCAGTCAGTGTTCAGCCCACCGGCTCTCCGGCCGGCACCCCGGCGGCGGGTGTCCACGGATTTCGTCCGATCGGCTCACGGCTGCTCCGTCCCGACTGGATCCCAGCTCACGTGTCCCGCACCCTTCTCGCCGCCGGCCCCGGGAATCCCGGACCGGCTGGCTCTTCCAGCTCGGGGGAGCGTACGGCGGGACAGTGACAGCCCGTACCGGCGAGCACTTCACCGCGCTGGTCAGGATCACTTGGCAATCGGTCAGGATCGCGTGTCAGAGGACATCGGGCTCAGCCCCGCGCTCGACCCGAGGCCCTGACCGGGTACCCGCCGGTGGCCCTGATCGTCACCGGCGCCGGAGCGATGTCCCGGTCAGTCTTCCAGGTCCGACCAGATGTTGAGACTGCCGTCCTCGACGACCCACTCGTGGTAGCCGAGCCTGCGGCCGATCTCCTCGAACCGGCTCAGCCGCGCCGGGCCAATGGGGATGAAGTACCCCTTCATCGCCCGCTCAGGCTCCGGAGGACTCGCGCACCGTCAGGTCCGGCAGGAGGTCCAGGTGGTGCACCGGCAGGGCGGGGCCGGTGGCGGCCAGCCGGCGGACCAGGAGGTCCACCGCGGCGGCGCCTACGGCGCGCTTGGGCGGGGCCACGGCGGTCAGCGGCGGGGCGCCGAGGGCGGCGAACACGTCGTCGTAGGCGACCAGGGCGAGGTCCTCGGGGATCCGTACGCCGCGGGTGCGCAGCAGGGGCAGCAGTTGCAGGGCGTCCTGGTCGTTGTGCACGAGGGCGGCGCGGACCCCGTCGGCGACCGCCTCGGCGAGCCGGGCGGCGACGGCGTCGACGCCGGCGGCCGGGGTGCGGACGTCGATGACGGGTTCGGCGGGCAGGTCGAGGGTGCGGCAGGCGTCGGTGTAGCCCAGGCGGACCTGGTAGGCCGTCCAGGTGTCGGTGCGGGCCGCCAGGGCCACCCGGCGGTGGCCGAGGGAGGTGAGGTGGCGCAAGGCGAGCAGGACGCCGTGGCGGTGGTCGGAGCCGACCGCGTCGAGGGCCGCGGCGGGGCTGCCGGGGGCCGGGCGTCGTTCCAGCAGGACGGCGGGGACGGGGAGTTCGGCCGCCCAGGCGTGGTCCTCGGGGCGGTCGGCGGCGGTCCAGTTCGGGGCGAGCAGAAGGCCCTGGGCGCCGGAGGCGAGGAGCTGGTCGACCTGGACGCGGTCGGCGCTGGCCTCGTAGGAGGAGATGCCGAGGACCAGGTGCGCGCCGGCCTCGGCAGCGGCGGTGCGCGCGCCGGCGATGACCTCGTCGAAGTACTGCACCACGGCGGGGACGAGCAGGCCCAGGGTGGGGGCCTCGACGGGCCGGGGCGGCACGGGGGCGGGGGCGTCCGCGGGGCCGCCGAAGGAGACGGAGCCGTGGGTGCGGCGGAGCAGGCCCGCGTCGGCGAGGCCCGCGACGTCCCGGCGGACGGTGACGGCGGGCAGGCCGAGCCGCTCGGCGAGGTCCACCACCCGGACGGTGCCCAGGCCGCGCACCGTGTCGAGGATGCGGGCGCGGCGATCGTCCGCCGGGATCGGCATGGCACTCCCTGTCGGTGGGCCGGTCTGTCGAGGTGGACAGGAACCTACCATTCGGTCACCGGGCGGACGGCCGGTGCGGGTTCCCCGCGGGCCCGGGCCGGGGGCCGGCGCGCGCCCGCGGGGCGGGAGGGGTCAGGAGCCGTAGCGCTCCTCGGGGACGGCGGGGCCGAGGTCGGGGCCCTCGACCAGTTCGACGCGGTCGCCCGGGCGGTGGAGTTCGAGGACCAGCAGCTCGTTGGCGCCGGCCCGCCAGAGCGGCGCGGGGGCGTAGAGGGTGCGCTGCGGGCCGCGGTCCCAGTAGCGGCCGAGCGCGAAGCCGTTCAGCCAGACCATGCCCTTGGTGAAGCCGGGCAGGGCGAGGAAGCCGTCGGCGGGGGTGTCGACGGTCAGTTCGGCGCGGTGGAAGCCGGGGCCGTCGGCGGTGGAGGGCGCGCCGAGGGCGAGGGCCGTCAGGTCGTCGAGGGGCAGCGGGCGTATCTCCCAGCCGAACTGGTACTGCCGGTCGACCCGGACACCGCCGGTGATGCCCTTGGGGTCGTGCAGCAGCGGGCCGTAGTTGATCCGGCCGAGGTTCTCGACGAGCAGTTCCAGGACGGCGCCGCCCTCGGGCACCCGCAGCGGCAGGGCCTGTTCGGGGTGGTTGCGGTCGAGGACGCCGAGGGGTTCGCCGTCGAGGAAGACCTGGGCGCGGTCGGCGAGGCCGTCCACCCGCAGTTCACCGTGGGCGAGCGGGCCGCGCAGGCGGGTGCGGTAGTGGATGAGGCCGAGGTTCTGGCCGAGCCGCTCCATCGGGAGGGGCTCGGGGAGGCGGTGCGCGGTGGAGAGTTCGCCGAGGGCGCCGCCGGCGCCGAGCAGCGGGCGGCCGGCGGTGACGGGGGCGCTGCGGGGGGCGAGGCGGGCGGGCAGCGGCGGCAGCGGGTGGGGGTTGGGGCCGAGGTGGCGTTCGATCACCGCGCGGAAGAGGTGGAACTTCTCGGTGAGTTCGCCGGCTTCGCCGACCGGGGCGTCGTAGTCGTAGCTGGTGACGTCCGGCTGGTAGCTCGTGCCGTCGTGGTTGGCGCCGTTCCACCAGCCGAAGTTGGTGCCGCCGTGGCCCATGTACATGTTGACGGAGGCGCCGGCGGCGAGCTGGGCGTCGAGGACCTCGGCGGCGTCCTCGGCGTCGCGCACGTGGTGCGGTGCGCCCCAGTGGTCGAACCAGCCGCACCAGTACTCCATGGTGACCAGCGGGCCGACCGGCTGGTGGCGGCGCAGGCAGGCGAGGGACTCCTCGGGGCGGGAGCCGAAGGTGCCGGTGGTGAGGAGTCCGGGCACCCGGCCGCCGAGCTGGAAGCCGTCCTCGGCACCGTCGGCGGTGAACAGCAGGACGTCGACGCCGCGGGCGACCAGGGCGTCCCTCAGATGTTCGAGGTAGGCGGTGTCGTTGCCGTAGCTGCCGTACTCGTTCTCCACGGCGACGGCGACCACCGGGCCGCCGTGGGAGGAGAGCAGCGGGAGCAGTACGGGCACCAGGTGGTCGAACCAGGCGTCCACGGCGGCGAGGAAGGGCGGGTCGAGGCGGCGCAGCCGCATCGCGGGGTCGGCGAGCAGCCAGCCGGGCAGACCGCCGAACTCCCATTCGGCGCAGATGTAGGGGCCCGGGCGGACGATGACGTCGAGGCCGAGGTCGCCGGCGGCGCGGACGAAGGCGGCGAGGTCGCGGTCGCCGGTGAAGTCGGCGCGGCCGGGGGTGGGCTGGTGGAAGTTCCAGGCGACGTAGGTCTCGACGGTGTTGACGCCCATGGCGCGCAGCCGGGTGAGGCGGTCGGTCCACTGTTGGGGGCGGATGCGGAAGTAGTGGACGGCGGCGGAGACGATCCGGTGCGGACGTCCGCCGCGCAGGAAGGTGTCGCCGTCGGTGGTGAGGGCGGGGTGGGGGGCCTGGTCGGCCATCGGGTCCTCCGCGGGAGGGGAGCGGGAGTGAGGGGGGTGTGGGGACCTCGGTGGGTCCGGGCGCACGGCTGCGCGGGTGGCCGCGGGCGGATCGGCGGCGGCCACCGTGGTCACCCTAGGAGTTCGGTGATCGCACGGTCAATCGATCGGCGATCATCGGCTTTATTGATCAATTTCCGATCGAACGATACTCTTCGATCGGAATATCATCGGCTGACCGCTTCCGGACGACGCGTCGGCCGGCACGACGGATGGAGGCCGGAATGGCCATCTCGGGGGAAGAGCGCCGCAGGCTGATCGTGTCGGCCGTCGGCGAGCTCGGCGGGCGGGTCCGCCTCACGGAGCTGGCCGACCGGCTGGGCATCCCGGCCGTGACGGTCCGCCGGGACGTCGCCGCGCTCGCCGACGCCGGCCGGCTCTCCCGCTCGCACGGCTTCGTCTCCCTGGAACGCCCGGACGACGGCGCCGGGCCGCCGCTCGCCCCCGGCCCCGGGCAGGGCCGTGCCCTCGGCCTGCTGGTGCCCTCGGTCGGCTCCTACTTCGACGAGGTGATCGCCGGGGCCCGGGCCGCCGCCGCGGCCGCCGGGGCCCGGCTGGTCCTGGGCATCGCCCCGTACGGGGCGGGCGGCGACCGGCTACAGGCCGAACGCCTGCTGGAGTCCGGAGCCGAGGGCCTGCTGCTGGCCCCGGGGCTGGTCCCGGGCCGGACGGCCGAGGACTACGCCTGGCTGGACGCCCTGCCGGTGCCCGCCGTGCTGGTGGAGCGCCGTTCCCCCACCCCGGACGGCCCCGGGGCTGGACTGGACACCGTGGCCTCCGACCACCGGCACGGGGTCCTGAGCGCCCTGCGCCACCTGGCCGGGCTCGGCCACGGGAGCGTGCTGCTGGCCGCCCGCGGCGACTCCTGGACGGCCGCCGAGGTGCGGGCCGGGTACCGGGAGGGCACCCGGCTGCTCGGACTGCCCGACCTGCCGGCGCTGGACATGCTCGGGCCGGGCAACCTGCCGGCCGATCCCGAGCCGCTGGTGGCACGGATCGCCGAGGCCGCGCGGTCCGGGACCCGGGCGCTGCTCGTCCACAACGACCAGGACGCGCTGCGGCTGGCGCCGCTGCTGCGCGCGCACGGCCTGGCGGTGCCCGCGGACGTGGCACTGGTCGCCTACGACGACGTCTTCGCCGCGCTCGCCGCGCCCCCGCTGACCGCCGTCGCCCCGCCCAAGCACGCGGTGGGCGCGGCGGCCGTCGACCTGCTGCTGCGCCGCCTGGCGGCGGGCGCCGAGCTGCCGGTGCACCGCACGGCGCTGCTCCCGGTCCTGCGCGTGCGCGCTTCCTGCGGGGCCGAGCGGACGGCCCCGCGGACGGGCGCCGCGACCCTGGGGTGAGGGGCGCGGCGCCGCCTCGGCCGGACAGGGCCTGAGGAACCCGTGTGCGCCCTCAGCCCGGCAGCAGCGCGGACAGGTGGCGCGCCCCGCTGCCCAGCCGCGGTGCCAGGGGCGCGGCGCGTGGGTGCCAGGGGGCCTCGTACTCCCAGGCCGCCCAGGTGCCGGGCGGCAGCAGGTGCAGGCAGTCGGCGATCGGCAGCACTCCGGTGCCGAGCGGCAGCGGGGTGAGGTCGTCCGCCGAGGCGACGTCCTTGACCTGCGCGTAGCCGAGGTGGGGGCCGAGCGCGCGGTGGGTCCGTGCCGGGGTCTCGCCGGCCAGCCAGGTGTGCAGCAGGTCCCAGAGCGCTCCGACCGCGGGGTGGTCCACCCGGTTCAGCAGGGGTGCCAGGGCTGCCCCGGCGCGGTGGGAGTCGTGGGTCTCGACGAGGATCCGCACGCCGAGGGCCGCCGCCCGCGGGGCCGCCGCGCGCAGGCGGCGGACCGCGCGCTCGTCGGCCTCGGCCGCCGGGCCGGGGCCGCCGTGCGGGAAGACCCGCAGGTGGCGGCAGCCGAGGTCGGCGGCCAGCCGCAGGTGGGCGGTCAGCGCGGCGAGCACCGGCGCGTCCGGTCCGGGCGCGGCGACGCCGACGTAGGAGGCGAGGGTCAGAGGGAGGACCCCGGCGGTGGACAGCAGGCGGGCGGCGCGGCGGCGTTCGTCCGCGTCCAGCCCGAGGCGGACCGGCTGGTCGTCGGCGCAGCGCAGTTCGAGGCCGTGCCAGCCGTGTTCGGCGGCGAGGGCGGCGGCCCGGTCGAGCGGCGTCCCGGGCAGGCCGAGGGTGGCGAGGGCGAGGGGCACGGCGGTTCAGTCCCCTTCGGCGGGGTGGACGGTGACGGCGGCGGGTGCCAGGCGGATCCGCAGGCCCGGTGCGCCGGCGAGGCGGACGGTCAGCAGGACGGCCTCCGGGTCCTGCCCGTCCGGCCGGGCCGTCAGCTGGACGGTGTCCGCGAGCGCCGGTGGCCGCGCGACGGCGGTGAGCCGGGCGGCGCAGGCGAACAGGGCCGGGCCGTCGGCGGGAAGCTCGCCGGTGAGCACCGGCAGGGCGGCCTCGGGGCCGAACGCGGTACCGCCGGGGACGTGCTCGGCGCCGGCGGTGGTGAAGCCGCGCAGGGCGTGCAGCTCCGAGGCGAGCCCGCCGTCGGCCCGCACACCGGCACCGGCGCGCTGCCCGCCGTCGGCTCGCACTCCGGCACCGGCACGCTGCCCGGCGCCCCGGCCCGCGACGGCCCAGCCGGTCTGGGTGACCGGGGTGCCGGCCGGCCCGCCGGTGACCAGGTGGGCCCGGAACTCCTCGGCGCCGTGGGCCAGGGTGAGCGAGGTGACGGTGACGCCGGGCAGTTCACGGCCGCCGACGCGCGGGTGCCAGCGGGAGGCGGCCCAGCCGGGCCCGGTGCCGAGCGGGTGGACGCGGCCGCGTTCGGTGGGTCCGGCGTCGGTCAGCAGGGCGAGGTGGTTGTCGGCGGGGCCCTCGAAGGCCGGCCCGGTGGCGGTGGAGTGGGCGAGCCGCGCGTAGTACGGGTCGTCCGGGCCCACGGCGTCGGCGGGCTGGTCGTCGCTGCCGTGGTTGTGCAGCCGGACCAGGCCGTCGGCGGCGGTGGACTGCACCAGCCAGCCGGGCCCGTGCAGGGCGAGGACGGTGTCGCGCTCCTCGACGGGTGCGAGTCCCTCCGGCGCGGTCCACACCGGGTGGCCGGGCGGGAGCAGCAGGCCGAGGAAGGCGCTGCCGGCCCAGTACGGGGAGGCGGGGCCGGAGTAGACCTGGACGAGCCGGAGGTCGGGTCCGTGCCAGCCGAGGGTGAGCAGGCCCCGGTCGTCGACGGCGCCGCGGTCGAGGAAGTGGCGCAGGGCGCCGGAGGCGAGGCGGCGGGTGGTGCCGGGGGCGAGCGGGGTGTGGCCGGTCAGAGCCCCGGCCCAGAGCGGGGCGGTGGCGGCGAAGCGGTAGGTGAGCGAGCGGCCCTGGTGGACGGGCGCGCCGTCGGCCCCGAAGGTGTGGGCGTAGCCGGCCAGGTGGGCGGCGAGGCGCTCGCCGTACACGGCGCCCAGGGCCCGGTCGCCGGCGAGGTGGGCGTGCAGGACGGGGTACAGGTGCAGGGCCCAGCCGTTGTAGTGGTCGAAGGCGCGGGGGCGGCCGTCGGTGTACCAGCCGTCGCCGAGGTACCAGCGGTCGATGTGCTCCAGCCCGCGGCGGACGGCGGCGCGGGCCTCGGGTTCGGCGATGCCGGCCTCGGCGAGGAAGCCGCCGACGGACAGCGGGAAGAGCTGCCAGTTGTTGTCGTTGGGCACGCGGTGCAGGGCGTCGGCGAGCCAGCGGCCGACCCGGTCGCGGACGGGCCCGGACAGCCGGTCCCAGAGCCAGGGGCGGGTCAGGCGCAGGGCGAAGGCGATGGAGGCGGCCTCGACCATGGCCTGGCCCCGGTCGGTGATCAGCGGCCAGGACTCGCGGTCGCCGTCGGCGAGGTCGCGCTCGCCGGTGGGGGTGCGGGTGCCGGCGTCGAGTCCGGCGGCGTAGTGCGCCAGCAGGCCGTGCGGATCGGTGCCGCCCGCGCCGGCCACCCGCAGGGCGGCGGGCAGGAAGGTGCGGGCGAAGCCCTCCAGGGCGTCGGAGCGGCGCCCGGAGCGGCTCGGGCGGGGGCCGGGCAGGTCGATCAGCGCCCCGGCGGGACTGGCGTGGGGGAGGACCGCGGTCAGCAGGCCGTCGGCCACCGCCTCCCAGTGCTCCCTGGTCCAGCCGGTGTGCGGGCTGAGGTCGCGGTCCTCCGGGGGCAGGCGCATGAGGTCCTCCGTGATCGGGTGGTGGGCCGGAATCTAGGTAGTGCCTGATCGTTCGTCAAGCTGGAGCGATCAAATGAGCGGCTTGATCGGATTGTGATGTTGTCGCCGCGGCAGCGTATTGCCCCGATTTTCCGGCATTCCAGTGATCGCGAGGGCGGCTTCGGAAGCCCGGCAGGTCGATCATGTCAGATCATTTGATCCAAATCTCTTGACTCCGATCGCCTATCTGCTCAGGATGACAGCCAATCGCCCCCACCCTCTGCGGGTCCCGGCCGGAGCCGACCGTTTCCGGGCCCTGTGCACCCTCGTCCTAAGGAGCCCACCGATGCGCTCGACCCCCCTCTCCCGGCGCAGAGCCCTCCGCACCGCCGCCGCGGCCACCTCGGCCGCGCTCTGCGTCACCCTGCTCGCCGCCTGCGGCAGCAGCGGCGACGGGGCGGCGGCCACCGCCGCGGACGACGGCAAGCCGGTCAGCCTGACCTTCTGGGGCTGGGCGAAGGGCACCAAGGACGTGGTCGCCGCGTTCAACGCGAGCCACCCGAACATCCAGGTCGTCTTCGAGGAGATCCCGGCCGGCGCGGCCGGCGGCTACGCCAAGCTCTCCAACGCGGTGAAGGCCGGCAACGCCCCCGACGTCTTCAACGTCGAGTACCCGCAGCTGCCGGACTTCGTCAGCCAGGGCGCCGTCCAGGACATCAGCAAGCTGGTCGACGGCGACCTCAAGGCCAAGTACCTGCCGCAGGCCGTCGAACTCACCTCGCTCGGCGGCCGCACCTGGGCCCTGCCGCTGGACGCCTCCCCCCAGGTCTTCTACTACCGCAAGGACCTCTTCGCCAAGGCCGGCATCACCGTCCCCAAGACCTGGGACGAGTTCCGCACCGCGGCGCAGCAGCTGAAGGCCGCCCAGCCCGACACCCGCATCGCCACCTTCTTCCCCGACGACCCGACCACCTTCGAGGCGATGGCCTGGCAGAACGGCGCCCACTGGTTCGCCGCCGCCGACGAGGCCTGGAAGGCCGACCTGACCGGGCCGGAGACCCGCAAGGTCGCCGACTACTGGCAGAAGCTGGCCGACGAGGACCTCGTGCGCGTCATGCCGTCCTTCAGCCAGCAGTGGACCGCCTCCCTGCAAAAGGGCGAGACGGCCGGCTACCTCGGCGCCACCTGGGGCGGCGGCGTCCTGAAGGCCAACCTCGGCACCGCCCCCGAGGTCAACGGCACCTGGGCGGCCGCGCCGATGCCCAGCTGGGACGGCAGCCCCGCCAGCGGCATGCTCGGCGGCACCACCTTCGCCGTGTCCAAGGACAGCAAGAAGGCCAAGGCCGCCGTCGAGTTCGCCACCTGGGCGACCACCACCGCGGACGGCTTCAAGGCCCGGATCTCCTCCGGCACCTCCTCCGCCTACCCGGCCGCCACCGAGCTCGTGCCGGCCGCCAAGCAGGCCTTCAACACCGACTTCTACGGCGGCCAGGACCTCTACGCCCTCTACGCGGACGCCGCCAAGTCCGTCAAGCCGGGCTGGACCTGGGGCCCGGCGATGGGCGTCACCAACGGCTCGCTGAAGGACTCCTTCGGCAAGGTCGCCGGCCGGACCGGCACCATCGACGAGTCGCTCACCGCCGCGCAGCAGGCCACCCTCGCCGAGTTCAAGAACCGCGGACTGAAGGTCGCCCAGTGACCACCGGCACCCTCCAAGGTCGGCTGGAACGCCTCCGACACCCGGGAGCTGTCCTTCTCCGACGTCCGGGTGCCGGTGGAGAACCTGCTGGGGGAGGA
>NZ_JBHVEU010000181.1:0-16423 GCF_042802075.1 Kitasatospora sp. NPDC057518 | reverse complement strand
CGCCGAGGCGCTGCGGCGGGCCGGCTCGGAAACTGCGGGTGGTTACCAGCCGCGGTTGGCGTAGCGCTCGGTCTCCGGCAGGGTGTCGCAGTTGATGCCGACCATGGCCTCGCCCAGGTTGCGGGAGGCGTCCGCGATGACCTTCGGGTCGTCGAAGAAGGTGGTGGCCTTCACGATCGCGGCGGCACGCTTGGCCGGGTCGCCCGACTTGAAGATGCCGGAGCCGACGAAGACGCCCTCGGCACCCAGCTGGCGCATCAGCGCGGCGTCGGCCGGGGTGGCCACGCCACCGGCGGAGAACAGCACGACCGGCAGCTTGCCGAGCTCGGCGACCTCCTTGACCAGCTCGTACGGGGCGCGCAGCTCCTTGGCGGCGGCGAACAGCTCGTTGTTGTCCAGCGCGCGCAGCTTGCCGATCTCGTTCTTGATCTGGCGCAGGTGGCGGACGGCCTCGACGACGTTGCCGGTGCCGGCCTCGCCCTTCGAGCGGATCATGGCCGCGCCCTCGGCGATGCGGCGCAGGGCCTCGCCCAGGTTGGTGGCGCCGCAGACGAAGGGGGTGGTGAAGGCCCACTTGTCCGAGTGGTTGACCTCGTCGGCCGGGGTCAGCACCTCGGACTCGTCGATGTAGTCGACGCCCAGCGACTGGAGCACCTGGGCCTCGACGAAGTGGCCGATGCGGGACTTGGCCATCACCGGGATGGAGACCGCCTCGATGATCTCCTCGATCATGTTGGGGTCGGACATGCGGGCCACGCCGCCGTCCTTGCGGATGTCGGCCGGGACCCGCTCCAGGGCCATGACGGCCACGGCGCCGGCGTCCTCGGCGATCTTGGCCTGCTCGGCGTTGACCACGTCCATGATCACACCGCCCTTGAGCTGCTCGGCCATGCCGCGCTTGACCCGGGCGGTGCCGATCTGCGGCTGGTCTGCGGTGGTGGGGGTCGTGGACACGTGAGACCTCACTCGAAGATGAATCAGTGCTATCGCCCTATGGTAGGCAGACCGGATGGCCCACTCATGCGCCACCAAGTCCAGCCAGGACGACGGGACACGACAAACGGGCCGTATCCGGGGGACACCTTAAGCAGGCGCCCCTTCGGGCGTGAGAGCGGGCGGCGGTGCATCGTCCATCTCGAACGCCAACGGGAACGGCGCCTTCCCCGCCAACCGGAAGTACCGCACCAGCCGGTGCTCGCGCACCGCCCGCGCCGCCCGCACCGCGTCGTTGTGGAACCGGCGGGCCATCGGCACCCGCCGCACCGCGGCCGTCAGCTCACGAACCGCGTCCTCGCCACCCGGCTCCGCCACCAGCGCCGCCATCTGCTCCGGCTCCTCGAACACCGCCCGCAGCGCCAGGCTCAACTGGCTCTCCGCCACCTCGCGCTGCTCGTCATCGGCCTGCCGGGCCGCGTGCGCCGCGTCCAGCAGCAGCAGCGAGGCCGCCGGATCCAGCAGCGAGGACGTCGCCAGCTCCATCGCCACCGAGGCCCGGCGCACCAGCTGCGCGTCCAGCGCCGCCCGCGCCGCGTCGATCCGGGCGTGCAGCCGGTCCAACCGACCGGCCGTCCAACTCAGGTACATGCCGAACAGCACCACGGCCACGCCGGCCCAGATCCAGGTAGTCACGGGCCGCTACGTTACCCGGTGTCACCGGTTCAGCCCCGGGCGGTCGCGTTCCGGTAGCTCTCCCGGTCGATGTCCGCGATGTGCACCGCCGTGAACAGCCGGGTGCCCGGCCTCGGCCGGACGAACCGCGCCAGCAGCGCCAGCACGCCCTCGCTCAGCGCCGCCTTCGCCTCCGGCGAACGGCCCGGGAAGATCTGGAACTCCACGAACACCTGGGTGTCGCCGGCCGCCCCGCTGGTCCCGACCACCAGCAGCTCGCTCTGCCGGAACACCGTCTTGCAGGACTCCGGCTTCGCGTCGATCGTCGCCTCGGCCAGCCGGTTGATCGCCAGGCCGAGGCCCCGGCGGTCGAAGGTTCCGGCCAGGTCGGCCGAGTAGTCGACGGAGATCTGCGGCATCGTCGCCCCCGTGGATCGCAGTGGTACGGACGCCCGACCCTAACCCCACCGACCCCGGGGATCAGTCCCGGGCCAGCCCGAACCGGCCGCGCCGACCACTGCGCACGTCCTCCTCGACCACCGCCGCCTGGCCCGCCGTCACCGTCTCGTACACCGCCAGGATGTCCGCGCCGACCGTCGACCAGTCGAACCGCCGCACGTGCCGCGAAGCCGCCTCCCGCAGCTCCTCCAGCCGCGCCGGATCACCCAGCAGCCGCAGCGCCGTACGGGCCAGCGCGTCCGCGTCCTCCACCGGGAACAGCTCGCCCGCGTCCCCGCCGTCCAGCACCTGCTTGAACGCGTCCAGGTCGCTCGCCAGCACCGGCGCACCCGCGGACATCGCCTCGACCAGGATGATCCCGAAGCTCTCGCCCCCGGTGTTCGGCGCCACGTACAGGTCCACGCTGCGCAGCAGCCGGGCCTTGTCCCGGTCGCTCACCATGCCGAGGAACTCCACCTGCCGGCGCACCTCCGGCGCCAGGCCCGCGACCGCCTCCTCCTCGTCGCCCTTGCCCGCCACCAGCAGCCGCACCCCCGGCCGCTCCGCCAGGATCCTCGGCAGCGCCGCCAGCAGCGTCGGCAGGCCCTTGCGCGGCTCGTTGATCCGGCCGATGAAGCCGATCGTGCCCGGCTCCCCCTTCGCCGCACCGCCCGTCCAGCGCTCGTCCGGCTCGGCCTCCGCGAAGAAGCCCACGTCCACGCCGTTGGGGATCACCACCGCGTCCCCGCCCAGGTGCTCCACCAGGGTGCGCCGGGCGTACTCCGACACCGCGATCCGGGCCCGGATCTTCTCCAGCCCCGGCTGGAGGATCGGCGAGGCCGCGATCATCATCCGGGACCGCGGGTTGGAGGTGTGGAACGTCCCCACCATCGGCCCGGTCGCCGACCAGGCGGCCAGCATCGACAGGCTCGGCGCGGCCGGCTCGTGCACGTGCAGGATGTCGAAGCGGCCGTCGTGCAGCCACCGCCGCACCCGCGCCGCCGACAGGATGCCGAAGCTCAGCCGCGCCACCGACCCGTTGTACGGCACCGCCACCGCCCGCCCGGCCGGAACCACGTACGGCGGCAGCGCCTCGTCGTCCTCGGCCGGCGCCAGCACCGACACCTCGTGCCCCAGGCCGATCAGGTGCTCGGCCAGGTCCCGGATGTGGAACTGCACCCCACCGGGGACGTCCCAGTCGTACGGGCAGACGATGCCGATCTTCACGGGTTCCTCAAGCTCCTTCGGACGGTCGTGCGGGCGGGACGGCGGAACGGATCAGGACCCGGAGGCCTCGGCCACCGGCTCCGGGGCCCCCTCCGCGCGCTCCGCGGGCGCCGCCTTCACCGTCTCACGGACCGGCAGGTCGGCGAGCCAGAACCTCTGCAGCATGTGCCAGTCCTGCGGGTGCTCGCGGATGCCCCGCTCCCACACCCCCGCCATCGCCTGGGTCATCGCCCGGGTGCGCTCCTTGCGGTCGCCCTCCTCGGGCACCGGCACCTCCGGGTGGATCCGGCCCCGCAGCACCGGACCGTCGTACCAGAGCGTCACCGGCATCAGCGCCGCCCCGGTCCGCTGGCACAGCGCCGCCGGACCGGCCGGCATCCGGGTCTCCTCACCGAAGAACGTCACCCCGATACCCGCCTCCGACAGGTCCCGGTCCCCCACCAGGCAGACCAGCCGGCCCTCGCGCAGCCGCCGCGCCAACGTCCCGATCACGTTCACCGAACCGCCGGTCAGCGCCAGGACCTCCATGCCCTGGCCCTCCCGGAACTCCACGAACCGGTCGAACAGCCGCTCCGGCTTCAACCGCTCCGCGACCGTGGTGAACGGGTAGCCCTGCTGCGCCACCCAGGTCCCCGCGAGGTCCCAGTTGCCCATGTGCGGCAGCGCTATCACCGCGCCCCGACCGGCCTCCAGCGTCTCCCGCAGGTGCTCGAAGCCGTCCACCTGGACATCCCGGGCCACCCGCTCCCGGCTCCACACCGGCAGCCGGAACGACTCCATCCAGTACCGCAGGTACGAGCGCATCCCGGCCCGCGACAGCTCCCGCATCGCGGCCCCGTCCAAGCCCGGACGGACCCGGCGCAGGTTCGCCTCCAACTGGAGCACCCGCTTGCCGCGCTTGCGCCACGCGTAGTCCGCCAGCCGGTCGAACAGCCCCGCGGCCACCCGCTCCGGCAGGTGCTTCAGCAGCCCCCACCCCAGCGCGTACGCCCAGTACACCAGTCGGTCCGTCACCGCAGGACGCCCCCCATCAGCTCCCGGCCGCCGCTCGGTCGGCCTCGAACGCCTCCCGGCGCACGGTCAGCATGCGCTGGAACACCGTCACCAGGCTGCCCGCCGCCACCAGCCACAGCGCCACCGGCAGCAGCCACTCCACGTACGGCACACCGAACGTGTGCAGACCCGCGACCCCGGCCGCCACCAGGCTGGCCACCAGCCGCTCGGCCCGCTCCACCAGCCCCGACACGTCGCACGGCAGGCCCTGGCTCTCCGCCCGCGCCTTCGTGTACGACACCACCAGACCGCTCGCCAGGCAGAAGATCGCCACCGCGCAGAGCAGGTTGTCGTCACCCTTGCCCGCGTACCACATCGCCAGACCACCGAAGATCGCCGCGTCCGCGACCCGGTCCAGGGTGGAGTCCAGGAACGCCCCCCACTTCGAGGTCCGGCCCAACTGGCGGGCCATGTTCCCGTCGACCAGGTCCGAGAAGATGAACAGCGTGATCGTGATGGTGCCCCAGAAGAACTCCCCGCGCGGGAAGAACACCAGCGCACCGGCCACCGAACCGGCGGTACCGATCAGCGTCACGGCGTCCGGACTCACACCGAGGCGGATCAGGAACGCGGCGAACGGGGTCAGGACACGTGTGAAGAAGGCACGCGCGTATTTGTTGAGCATGGCCTTCCCAGCCGCTCCGATCTCCCAGATACCGCCTGGCGCGGAACGCGCGGCAGACGGCCGGGCGGATCAGCCCGTCCGGCCCACCCATCGTAGCCACGCCGGAGACACGCTCCGGCGCACGCACCGCCGGGTCGGCGCCCCCGCCACCACCCACACACGGACCGTCACCGACCGGCCCCTACGACACGCGCCCCGCAGAACCCGACCCTAGACTGCCAAAGACAGCCTCGGCGCCACGGGAGGAGACCCCGATGCCCGACCGCAGCACGGCACGAGCCGGCCAGGCACCCCCCGTCAACGGCCCGAAGGACCTGCGCAACGTCGTCCTCATCGGCCCCAGCGGTGTGGGCAAGACCACCCTCGCCGAATCCCTCGCCCTCGCCTCCGGCGCCACCGGCCGGGCCGGCCGCGTCACCGACGGCACCACCGTCTCCGACCACGAGGACATCGAGCACCAGCAGCAGCGCTCCGTCCAGCTCGCGCTCCTCCCGCTCGAATGGAAGGGCGTCAAGATCAACCTGATCGACCCGCCCGGCCACCCCGACTTCACCGCCGACCTGCGCGCCGCCCTGCACGCCGCCGACGCCGCCGTCTTCGTCGTCTCCGCCACCGACCCGGTCACCGCCCCCACCCGCGCCCTGTGGCGCGAATGCGCCGCCGAAGGCATCCCCCGCGCCATCGCCGTCGCCAAACTCGACCTCGCCCACACCGGCTTCGACGACATCCTCACCGCCTGCCACGACGCCTTCGACCTCGGCCCGGACACCCTCCGCCCGCTCTTCCTGCCCGTCCTCCACGACGGACACCCCGACGGCAGCGTCGACCTCCTCACCGGCGACACCTACGGCGACACCGACCCCCTCCCCGACACCGCCCCCGCCCACGACAGCCTCGTCGAGGCCATCTCCGGCCAGGACGACACCCTCATGGAGCGCTACCTCTCCGGCGACCCCCTCGACACCGACTCCCTCGAAGCCGGCCTGCGCCGCGAAGTCCTCTCCTGCACCCTCCACCCCGCCGTCCCCACCAGCGAGAACGGCCTCGGCGCCGCCGAACTCCTCGACCTCATCGCCCACACCTTCCCCGACCCCACCGAACGCACCCGCCCCGCCCCCGCCTGCGACCCCGACGCCCCGCTCGCCGCCCAGGTCGTCCGCGTCACCGGCGACGCCTACGTCGGCCGGATCAGCCTGCTGCGCCTCTACGCCGGCACCCTGCGCCCCGACACCCGGATCCACCTCACCGGCACCGCCCACACCGCCGACCAGAACGGCGACGAACGCGTCACCGCCCTCACCAGCCCCTTCGGCAAACTCCAGCGCCCCGTCCCGCACGCCGTCGCCGGCGACCTCGTCTGCGCCGCCAAACTCACCACCGCCCGCGCCGGCGACACCGTCCACGACCCCGGCCACCCCGTCGAACTCGACGGCTGGACCCTCCCCGAACCGCTCCTCCCGATCGCCGTCGAAGCCCACAGCAAGGCCGACGACGACAAGCTCTCCCAGGCCCTCGCCCGCCTCACCGCCGAGGACCCGGCCCTACGCCTCGAACAGAACCCCGACACCCACCAGCTCGTCCTCTGGTGCACCGGCGAGGCCCACGCCGAGGTCGTCCTCGACCGCCTCCGCACCCGCCACGGCGTCCACGTCGACACCGTCGAACCCAAGGTCGCCCTGCGCGAGACCTTCGGCACCGCCGCCGCCGGCCACGGCCGCCTGGTCAAGCAGTCCGGCGGCCACGGCCAGTACGCCATCTGCGACCTGGAGGTCGAACCGCTCCCGGCCGGCTCCGGCTTCGAGTTCCAGGAGCACGTCGTCGGCGGCGCCGTCCCCAAGCACTTCATCCCCTCCGTCGAGAAGGGCGTCCGCGCCCAGCTCGCCAAGGGCGTCGCCACCGGCCACCCGCTCGTCGACGTCCGGGTCACCCTCACCGACGGCAAGGCGCACTCCGTCGACTCCTCCGACGCGTCCTTCCAGAACGCCGCCGCCCTCGCCCTGCGCGACGCCGCCGAGCACGCCGTCATCCGCCTGCTCGAACCCGTCGCCGCCGTCAGCGTCCTGCTCCCCGACGACTACCTCGGCGCCGTCCTCGGCGACCTCTCCGCCCGCCGCGGCCGCGTCCTCGGCAGCGAGACCGGCGGCACCGGCCTCACCCTGCTGCGCGCCGAGGTCCCCGAACTCGAACTCGTCCGCTACCCGGTCGACCTGCGCTCGCTCACCCACGGCACCGCCGAGTTCTCCCGCGCCTACCTGCGCCACGAGCCGATGCCCGCCGCCCTGGCCGAGCGCTACACCGACTGAGCGGCCCCGCGCCCGACCACGGCCGGACGGGTCTACGGCCGGACGGGCTTCCGGGCCGGCAGCGCGCACGCCGCCGTACCCCCCGGCATCCGGTGCCGGTTGCGCGCCACCCAGCGGTAGACCACCCCCGCCACCGGCCGCACCGGCGCCGCCGTCAACACCGCGCCCAGATATGCCCACGCCCCGCCGGAGCGCATCAGCAGCCGCGCAACCCCCTGCGCGCCCCCGTACACCCGGCCGGCCGGCGTCACCCAGAGCACCTCGCGCTCTGCCCGCTCCGCCGACACCTCGCCCCGCCCGCCCGCACGCCCGTCCAGCCCCGCCAGGTCCGCGAACTGGAACGGCACCGCCTCCCAGCCCCCCGAGGCCAGCGTCTGCCGCAGGTACCGCTCCGCCCAGCGCACGCAGGACGAGCAGAACGAACAGTCCCCGTCGAAGACCAGCACCGGATCCTTCACGGCCGCGCCCCTTTCGTCACTCCCACCACCCATCCTGCCCCACCGCCCCCATCCCTCCCACGGCGGGCATCGACCCGCCCGAAGCTGGGCATCATGCCCCTCAGGCCTCCGGTGACGGTACTTCAGACGATCATCCGCGCGGGGGTGCCACGGCACGGTAACCTGCCGCTGACAAGGGGAGGAGGGGACGCCACCGTGACCACACTCGACATGACCCCGGGTGCGCAGATACCCCGGACCGACACCGGGCCGCAGACCGCCATCACCCAGGGACTCTCCTCGACCGCCTACCGCGACGGCGAGATCCAGGGCTTCGTCGGCGCCGTCACCGACGCCACCGCGAAGAAGGGCCGCTTCGCGCTCTTCCGCCCCAACCTCGGCGAGGCCTTCAGCAAGGCGCTGGTCTCCCGCGCCCTGGGCGGCGCCCGCAAACCCCTCGTCCCGGCCTTCGGAGTCGACACCCGCCAGGTCGTCGAGCACTGCCTGGCCGCCGAGGAACTGCGCAACACCCGCGACCGGCAGCTCAGCACCGTCTCCATCGCCACCGGCGTGCTCTTCCTCCCCGGCACCCTCGTCTGGCTCGGCGCCTTCCAGCTCCGCGCCTGGCTCAAGCGGGACAACCCGAAGAACGCGGCCGTCTACGGCGGCATCGTGCTCGCCGCGGCCGCCGCCCTCGCCGTCCTGCTCGCCCTGCGCCCGCCGGCCACCGGCTTCATCGGCGTCTACCTGCGCGTCACCATGCTCGCGCCGGTCATCGGCTGGTACCTCGCCCGCCGGATCGTCGAGCGCTCCGCCAAGGACCTGCGCAGCCGCTGGCAGGCCCTGGTCGAGGGCAGCGCCGTCGCCGCCACCGTCGCCAAGGCCGTCCCCCGGGACGACCTCGACAAGAAGGCCGCCGACCTGCGCGACAAGCTCGGCCGCCTGGACGCCGAGCAGGAGACCAACATCCACCACTACGCCGGCCCCAAGGGCATCCTCGGCGCCGGCCGCCGCTGGGGCGAATGGCGCCTCGCCGACACCCTCCACCCCGCCGAGGGCCACGTCGACTTCCGCGCCTTCCACCCCTGGGACCTGATCCGCCGGATCTCCTCCCACCTGAAGGGCCTCGGCGTCAGCCACGTCGCCAACAGCGGCATGCCCAACGTCGCCATCAAGCAGTGGGTCGTCTTCGACATCGGCGAGGGCGCCGACGAGATCAGCCGCCCCGGCAACGCCGACATGGACGGCGACCGGATGCGCGACTTCGCCGTCCAGAGCGTCGCCGACAAGCAGACCTTCTCCGGCGGCCCCCGGCACTACCTCGCCACCCAGTTCATCACCCACGACGGCAAGCTGGTCCTCACCTTCACCGTCACCGTCACCCTGCTCGCCAACGTCCTCAACATCACCGTGTCCGGCTACGCGCTCGGCCCGGTCAAGGGCGTCTTCTTCGACAAGCCCAAGGACAAGGAGAAGTCGGTCGCCAAGACCGTGAAGTTCTGGGAGGAGCGCACCGTCAAGCTCCCCCTGATCGACAACGACGAGGTCGTCCGCCAGGCCGTCCGCGCCCCGTTCTACCGGATGCCCGGGCTGCTCACCTGGCTCGGCGGCGGACTCGGCCTGCCCGAGCCGTTCGGGCTGCGGCACATCTGGGCCGGCCGGGCCTGGGAGAACCGCTCCATGGTCGACAACGCCCAGAACGCCTCCGTCCCGGTGCTCGCCGCCGTCCACGCGGCCACGCTCGAGTTCCTGGAGGAGCACGACCTGGACGCCGACCGCTTCTTCAAGAACCGCACCTCGATCATCAAGTCCGAGGCGCAGAGCCCCCGCCCGTACGACGTCGACACCTTCAACGCCGGCTGACCCGCGGAACGCGGAAGGGCCCCACCGGGATCTCTTCGGTGGGGCCCTCCTGCGTTCGTGCTGTGGATCAGCCCTGCGGCCAGACCTCGGCCAGCATCTTCCGGGTGTCCGCCAGCAGCTGCGGCAGCACCTTGGTGTGGCCGACCACCGGCATGAAGTTGGTGTCCCCGCCCCAGCGCGGCACCACGTGCTGGTGCAGGTGCGCCGCGATCCCGGCCCCGGCCGCCGCGCCCTGGTTCATCCCGATGTTGAACCCGTGCGCCCCGGAGGCCGCCCGCAGCGCCGTCATCGCCTTCTTGGTGAAGTCCGCCAGCTCGGCCGTCTCGGCCTCGTCCAGGTCGGTGTAGTCGGCGACGTGCCGGTACGGGACCACCATCAGGTGCCCGCCGTTGTACGGGTACAGGTTCAGCACCGCGAACACGGCACTCCCCCGGGCGATGACCAGCCCCTCCTCGTCGCTCAGCGACGGGATCGAGCAGAACGGACAACCGTCGTCCGGAGCCGGGCCGGTGGGCTTGTTCTCACCCTGGATGTACGCCATCCGATGAGGCGTCCACAAGCGGCGGAAGCCGTCCGGCTCGCCGACGCCCCGCTGAAGTTCCGGCTCAGTCGTCATGCTGATCAGCATATTCGCCCGACGGGGCTTGCAAAGCCGCGCGGGGCAGACTCATCGAGAGCCTGCCCCGCGCAACCCCGCGAACGCGGGGCCTACCACCTCTGGCCGTGCTTAATCATCTCGTGCATAGGGCCACCCCCGCTCAGGCGGGGCCCACCTCACACCTGGATACGACGCGCCACAGCATCAACGATCTCGGCGATGGCCTCGTCACGGGGCACGCCGTTCTTCTGCTCGCCGTTGCGGTAGCGGAAGGACACCGCGCCCGCCTCGACATCGTCGTTGCCCGCGATCAGCATGAACGGGGTCTTGGTCTTCTGTGCGTTGCGGATTTTCTTCTGCATGCGGTCGTCCGAGGTGTCCACCTCGACCCGGATCCCGTGCTTCTTCAGCTCGGCCGCGACCTCCAGCAGGTACGGCACGTGCTCGTCGGTGATCGGGATGCCGGTCACGGTGACGGGAGCCAGCCACGGCGGCATGGCGCCGGCGTAGTGCTCCAGCAGCACCGCGAAGAACCGCTCGATGCTGCCGAACAGCGCCCGGTGGATCATGACCGGCCGTTGACGCGAGCCGTCCGCCGCCGTGTACTCCAGGTCGAAGCGCTCGGGGAGGTTGAAATCCAACTGAATTGTCGACATCTGCCACGTCCGGCCGATGGCGTCCCGTGCCTGCACCGAGATCTTCGGGCCGTAGAAGGCCGCGCCGCCCGGGTCCGGCACCAGCGGCAGGCCCTGCTTCTCGGCCACGCTCGCCAGGACGGCGGTGGCCTCCTCCCAGGTCTCGTCGCTGCCGACGTACTTGACCGGGTCCTTGGTCGACAGCTCCAGGTAGAAGTCGGTCAGACCGTAGTCGCGGAGCAGGTTGAGCACGAAGGTCAGCGTGGAGTCGAGCTCCTCCGCCATCTGCTCGCGGGTGCAGTAGATGTGCGCGTCGTCCTGCGTGAAGCCGCGGGCACGGGTCAGGCCGTGCACGACGCCGGACTTCTCGTAGCGGTACACCGTCCCGAACTCGAAGAGGCGCAGCGGCAGTTCACGGTACGAGCGGCCGCGCGCGTCGAAGATCAGGTTGTGCATCGGGCAGTTCATCGGCTTGAGGTAGTAGTCCACGCCCTCGTCGAGCTGCATGGGCGGGTACATACCGTCCGCGTACCAGTCGAGGTGGCCGCTCTTCTCGAAGAGCTTCCCCTTGGTGGCGTGCGGGGTGTAGACGAACTCGTAGCCCTCCTCCTCGTGCCGCTTGCGCGAGTAGTCCTCCATGGCCCGGCGGATGATGCCGCCCTTGGGGTGGAAGACGGCGAGGCCGGAGCCGATCTCCTCGGGGATGGAGAAGAGGTCGAGCTCGTTGCCGAGCTTGCGGTGGTCGCGCTTCTCGGCCTCGACGAGGAAGTCGAGGTGGGCCTTGAGCTCGTCCTTGGTCGGCCAGGCGGTCCCGTAGATGCGCTGGAGCATCGGGTTCTTCTCGCTGCCGCGCCAGTAGGCGGCCGCGTTGCGCATCAGCTTGAACGCCGGGATGTGGCGGGTGCTGGGCAGGTGCGGGCCGCGGCAGAGGTCGCCCCAGCACTGCTCGCCGGTCTTGGCGTCCAGGTTGTCGTAGATGGTGAGCTCGCCGGCGCCCACCTCGACGTCGGCGCCCTCGCCGGCGGTGGCGGCGGAGCCCTTGAGGCCGATCAGCTCCAGCTTGTACGGCTCGGCGGCCAGCTCCTCGGCGGCGGCCTCGTCGGTGACCACGCGGCGGGAGAACTTCTGCCCGCGCTTGATGATCTCCTGCATGCGCTTCTCGATGGCCTTGAGGTCATCGGGGTGGAAGGGCTTCTCGACGTCGAAGTCGTAGTAGAAGCCGTCCTTGACCGGCGGGCCGATGCCGAGCTTGGCCTCGGGGTAGAGCTGCTGCACGGCCTGGGCCATGACGTGCGCGGTGGAGTGGCGCAGGATGTCGAGGCCGTCCTTGCTGCCGATCGCGACCGGCTCGACCTCGTCGCCGTCCTGGACGGCGTAGGCGAGGTCCTTGAGCTGGCCGCCGACGCGGGCGGCGATGATCGAGCGGTCGTCGGCGAAGAGCTCGGCGGCCGTGGTGCCCGTCGTCACCACGCGCTCTTCCCGATCGGGTTCGCGGCTGATGATTACCCGGACGTCCGTCACCGGTCTCTCCTGACGTGCTGGATTTCAGAGGACGCAACACTGCGCTGCGCGTGACGATGGTACCGAGAGCGCCGCCCCTGCCGTCCACCTACGCCCCTTCTCCCCCTTCCTCCGTCTTCTCTCCGAGCGACTTCAGCAGCCGCTCGCGGTCCCCGTCCTCCCAGCCGCGGAGCTCCAGCCCGTGCGGGCGGACGAGCCGGCGGAAGCCGTCGTGCCGGTCCAGCCGGCCGGAGACCCGGACGGGCAGGCCCGCGAGGTGGGCCTCGGCGGCGAGCCGGTAGTCGGGGTCGGGCAGGCGGAGCTTGAGCTCCCGGACGTCGGCGCCGGTCAGTACCCGGAGCCGTACCGAGCCCGGTCCGGCCGGGTCGGCGCGCTTGAGGCGGGTGACCACGCCGAGCACGGTGACGGCGATGGCGGGTTCGGTCCGTTCCAGCAGGTCGGCGGCCTCCGCCAGGGCGGGCAGGTCGCCGGGCGAGAAGTCGAGGTCGATCCGGCGGTCGCCGAAGCCGCCCGGTGTCCCGGCGGCGGGTGACCAGGCGACGCTGAGCCGGGCGGCCGTGGCGTCGCGCACCAGGTCCTCGACGGACCGGACGAGCTCGCGGCTGACCCCGGCCCGGACGGCGTTCCCGAAGGCCTCGGGCCCGCCGCTGACCCGGCGGTAGTCGACCGCGTCGCGCAGCGCCTCCAGGGCCCGGACCAGGGTGGTGACGGCGGCGCGGCCCTCGGGGGCGGGGGTGTACGCGGTGAGGGCGGCGCCCTGTTCGACCAGCAGGACGCGGTCCAGGTAGTCCCCGGCGAGGCCGTCCAGCCGGGCTCCGAAGTAGCCGGCCCTGGTGCGGGCGGCCTTGGCGCCTGCGGCGAGCATCCCTCGGGCCGCCCCTCTGAGCCGCTCGGCCTCGTCCCAGGAAACGGTCCCGGCGGGCCCGGGCGGCTCGCGGTGCCAGCGCAGTTCGTCGCCGGGGACGGCCAGGGCGAGCAGGATCGAGCGGGCGGAGGGGGTACGGGCGCGGGAGAGCGCGGCGACGGCGTCGGTGAGGAGCTCGACGGCGTCGTCGAAGCCGTCCCCGGCCGGGACGAGCAGGCTGGTGCCGGGCTCCTCGTCGGGCGGGGTCCAGCGTCCGTACCGGGCGGCCGGGCCGCCGCGGCGGACCCAGCCGTGCCGGGCGAGCAGGGTGGCCAGCACGGCGGGGTCGACGGCGGCCGGGTCGGGCAGGGGCCGGGCCGGCTCGCCCGGTGGGTACGGCGGTGTCATGGGTCCGGTTCCTCCCTGCCGCGGCCGGGCCGTCACGGGCTGCCGCCCGCGCCGATCCGGGCCATGATGTCGCAGAGCGCGCGGTCGTCGAAGACCTTGTCGGTGGGCACCCGGACGTTGGTGCGCCGCTGCCCGGTGACGGGGTGGCCGGCCAGGTTGACCCAGTAGCAGCAGTGCCGCAGTTCCAGGGCGTCCGGGCGGGCCCGCAGCCAGTGGTCGACCCGGCGCGGGAGCAGCATCACGACCAGGATCCGCGGTACGGCGACCCGGGGCCGGGCGAGCTTGCGCAGGTGGTCGTTGTCCAGGGTGAAGCTGAAGAACGGTCCGGCCGGGTCGGGCGCGACCTGCTGGGTGGCCTTGAGCTGGATCTTGACGGTGACCTCGTCGTCCACCTCGTGCGCCCGGGAACCGTGGCTGACGTGCCAGTCGATGCCGTTGTCCGGGAACGGCTGGGAGAGCGAGCAGCCGGCCGCGGCGGCGACCGCGTGCAGGTAGCCGACCTGCAACGTCTCCATGCAGGCGGTGACCGCGAGGTTCCCCCGCAGTGCGGCCGCCGCCCCCTCGGGCTGCGGCTGGGTCAGTGCCATCGCCCCGTGGCCTCCCCCGGCTCGGGCCCGTCCCGGCGTCCGGACGGGTCGGTCGATTCGATCGGGACAGTCATGGGCAGGATCCCCGGTCGGGCTTGGGCCAAACGGGTTGAAGGGGCGTCAGAACCGGGTATCAACCGGGCGCAACGCTTGTCTGAGGGGCAGTCATGCAACAGCACTGGTACACCGGCCCGCTCGCCTCCTTCGACACCGAGACGACCGGCGTGGACGTGGAGAACGACCGGATCGTCTCCGCCGCCCTGGTCGTCCAGCTCGCGCCGGGCGCACCGGCGCGGACCACCACCTGGCTCGCCGATCCGGGGGTTCCGATCCCGGACGGCGCCCGCGCGGTGCACGGCATCACCGACGAGCGGGTGCGCGCCCACGGGCGTCCGGCCCGCGCAGTGGTGGCGGAGGTCGCCCACGCGCTGGCGGCCGAGGCGCTGGCCGGGCATCCGGTGGTGGTGATGAACGCGCCCTACGACCTGACGCTGCTGGACCGGGAGCTGCGCCGTCATCACGGGCTGACGCTGGCCGGGGGGCCGGCGGCGGCCGGGCTGGTGGTGTTGGATCCGCGGGTGCTGGACAAGCACGTGGACCGCTACCGCAAGGGCCGCCGGACGCTGACCGACCTGTGCGCCCACTACGGCGTGGAGTTGGCCGGGGCGCACGACGCGGCGGCGGACGCGGCGGCGGCGCTGGCGCTGACCCGGCGGATCGGCGCCCGCTACCCGGCGGCGCTGGGCGGGCTGTCGGCGGCGGAGCTGCACCTGCGGCAGGCGGTCTGGCACGCGGCGCAGGCGCGGGGGCTGCAGAACTGGTTCGACCGCTCGGGGAAGGCGGAGCGGGTGGACCTGTCCTGGCCGCTGCGGCCGGCCCGGTGCGGCTGCGGGCGCCGGCTGGAGCCGGAGCACGGCTGCGAGGCGGCGGCGTAGACGGGCGGCCCCGGTATCCCGGGCCCGAACGCGCCGCAGGCCCTGACCTGTTTCCTGGTCAGGGCCTGCGTGCTGTCCGGGTGGGCGATACTGGGATCGAACCAGTGACCCCTTCGGTGTGAACGAAGTGCTCTCCCGCTGAGCTAATCGCCCGGGTGCAGAGAAAACATTACCGCATCCCGGAGGGTGCTCCGACCACCCTCCCCGCCCGCGACCCCGCTCCCGGTCGCCCCCTGGGCTCCCGTCCGGCCGCCCCGGTTCGCGGCGGCGCACCCGCGGGTCACGGCCCGCCGGGCAGCCTCCGTGACCTCGCGGCGGATCCGGTGCGGGGCCGGGCCCGGTCGGTCGGGCCCCACACCCAGGAAGATCACCAGCCGGGCGGTGGCGCGACCGGTCCGAGCGCACCGCGCGGGGCCGGCCAGGGAGATCACCACCCGCCGGACCGGGTGCGGCGGACGCCGGCCGGGGCCCGTCAACCGGTCGCCCGTCCGCCGTCGACGACTGCGTCAACCGCCACAGCCGCTTCACCCGTTCCCGTGTTCCCGCGCCTCTTGTCGTTTCGCACAGTCATGCCAGGAAACTAACCAAGTAGCGCCCGGGTAATGCCCGGCCCGGCCGCTGCGGGGCGATTCCGCAATGCGCCGTAAGGGGTACGACTCGCGCCCGAATCGGGACAGAGGGGTTTACATCGGTCTTGGGGGTGGGATGGTCCGTTCGCCGACGTGCGATTCCCCGAGCGCACACTGAGCGAAAGGCCATGGCGCTTATGAACACCACGGTCAGCTGCGAGCTGCACCTGCGCCTCATCGTGTCCAGCGAGTCCTCACTGCCCGTCCCCGCGGGCCTGCGCTATGACACCGCCGACCCCTACGCCGTGCACGCCACGTTCCACACGGGCGCCGACGAGACCGTGGAGTGGGTGTTCGCCCGAGATCTCCTCGCGGAGGGGCTGCACCGACCCACCGGTACCGGCGACGTCCGGGTGTGGCCGTCCCGTAGTCACGGGCAAGGGGTGGTCTGCATCGCACTGAGCTCTCCGGAAGGAGAAGCCCTGCTGGAGGCCCCGGCCCGAGCGCTTGAGTCGTTCCTCAAGCGGACGGACGCCGCGGTGCCCCCCGGCACCGAACACCGTCACTTCGACCTCGACCGGGAGCTGTCCCACATCCTCGCCGAAAGCTGACCCCGTCCGGAGGGCGGTCACGCCCCGCTGTCGGCGGGGCCATACCGCCTGCCGCCATCGCAGCCGTCCTACTCGGGGGCACGGCAGCGGACTCAGCCGCGCACGACGCGGTCTCGGGGCCGGTGAGGCGGTCCCGCTCCCCCCGGAGCGGGCCCCAGCAC
>NZ_JBHVEU010000180.1:0-16440 GCF_042802075.1 Kitasatospora sp. NPDC057518 | reverse complement strand
TTCCCGTGCAGGGCGCGTTGCCGTACCCGCGGGTGCGGGATCAACCGCCGACGCGCACCACGTACTTGCCGGTCGCCCGGCCCTCCTGCATGGCGTCGTGGGCGGCCGGGACGGCGTCGAGGCCGGGCAGTTCGGTGACCGGCAGGACCAGGCCGCCGTCGGCGAGGAGACCGAGGACCCGGCGGACGGCGCGGGCCAGCCGCTCGGGGGCGGTGGCGGCCAGGCCGCGGTGGCTGAAGCCGGTGACGGTCAGGTTGCCCGCCATCAGGCGGCCGAGCGGGGGCAGGTCGGCGACGGCGCCGCCGCCCGCGTTGCCGAACAGCACGATCCGCGCGCCGGGCGCCGCCACGGCGAGGTCGAGGTCGAGGGCGGCGGTGCCCAGCGGGTCGAGCACCAGGTCGACGCCCCGGCCGCCGGTGGCGGCGCGGATCGCCTCGGCCGGTCCGCCGGCGCTACCGCTTTCGCCGCTACCGCTTCCGTCGGTGCCAGGTCCGTCGGCGCCCGGTCCGTCGGCCGCGCCGCGGGCGAAGACGTGGTCGTAGCCGGAGGCGAGCGCCGCCGCGGCCTTCTCCGGCCGGCCGACCGTGCCGATCAGCCGGCCGCCGCCGAGCAGCGGGACGAGCCGGGCAACGGCGTTGCCGATCCCGCCGCCCGCTGAGTGGACCAGGACGGTGTCCCCGGCGGTGAAGCGGCCCGCGTCGGTCAGCAGCAGCATCGAGGTGGCCAGGCCCAGCGGGACGGCGGCGGCCTCGCGCAGCGCCACCCCGTCCGGGAGCGGCACGGTGAGCGCGGCCTCCGCGACCACCACCTCGGCCAGCCCGGCGCCGACCGGCGCGGCGACCACCCGGTCGCCCACCGCCAGGCCGGTGACCCCGGCGCCGAGCTCGCGGACCGTACCGGACACCTCCTTGCCGGGCCGGTACGGCCACTCGGCGGCGTACGCGGCGTCGCCGCGGCGGGTCATCACGTCCACGAAGTTCAGTCCGGCGTGGGCGACGTCGACCGCCACCTGGCCCGGTCCGGGGCGCGGTACCGGGATCTCCCGGACCTCCGAGTTCTCCGCTCCACCGGGTGCGGTCATCACCAGTGCACGCATGTCGGGCCCCCTCGACTACGATGTTCGACGAACGACGAAATTGGCGCGGGACAGTGGTACCACGCCATTTCCATGGATGTCGAACATCGCAGATCATGGAGGTCGACCCATGCCCCGCAGCACCCGCCGACGACCGGCGCTCGCCCACCCCGCAGCCGAGGAGATCGACCTCTTCGACGTCCTGCACGCGCTCTCCGACCCCACCCGGATGACCATCGTCCGCGTTCTGCGCACCGAGCCCGAACGGGCCTGCGGCACCTTCCCGGTGGACGTCGCGCCCTCCACCCTGAGCCACCACTTCAAGGTGCTGCGCGAGTCCGGCCTGATCGTCCAGCGCGAGGAGGCCAACCGGCGCTTCTCCGCCCTGCGCACCGTCGACCTGGAGCAGCGCTTCCCCGGGCTGCTCGACACCGTCCTCGCCGCCCACGCCGCCGCCGCCCACGCCGGTACGGCGGGTTAGGCGACACCGGGGCGCTCAACGCCGGTGCCAGACCGCCCAGTTCTGCCGGGCGTCGAAGCGCTCGACGTACCAGTCGGCGGGGTGGCCCGGCCAGTACGCCTCCGGCGGCCTCCCCTCCCCGGGCAGCGGGAGGACCATCACGTTCGCCTCCGCCGGGACGGGCTGCCAGCGGGGGTCGCGGGACCAGACCCGCCCCCGGTAGACCTCGAAGGTCTGGGCGGCGCGCAGCGACCAGTCGACGTCCCAGGCGAACACCACGTTGTCGTCCGCCGTGATCCCGGCGGCGCGGGTGAAGCCGGTCGCCAGGCCCTCGCGGCCCTCCGCGTGCGGCCGAGCGACCTGTGCGGTGATCGTCGTGGTGGCGAAGGCGGCGAACAGCGCCAGCGAGACGCCGAGCGCCCCGAGCACCCGGCGGCCCCCGGCGCGGCGGACCAGGACCGCCGCACCGAGCAGGACCAGCACGGCGGCGCAGGTGCGGGGCAGGTCGATCCGGCCCCAGTCCGCGGCCAGGAACGAGACGTCGGGCAGGGTCCAGGGGATGAACATCGACGTGTGCAGCCGCTCGCCGGCCGCCAGCGCCACGACCCCGGCGAGCAGCAGGACGAGCCCGGCCGCGACCGCCGCCGTCCGGACCAGCGCGCGGCGACCGTACCGCGCGAGCACCGCGACGCCCGCGACGAAGGCCGCCGGGACGAGGTAGGAGGTGTACCGGGCGTACACCCAGTCGTCGACCCGGCCGTCCAGCGGCAGGGCGGCGGCGGAGGCCACGGCCGTGCCGAGCAGCAGGGCCACCAGCACGCCGCCGGTGGTCCGCAGGGCGGGCGGCCGGCGGCGGTCGAACACCGCGCACAGGCAGGCGACGACGGCGAGCCCGCCGACACCCCAGGTGGAGACGGTGAAGTACCAGATCTGACCGGCCGCCCGGGCGAGGGTCTGCACGGCGGCGCCCGGATCGGTCAGGCCCTTCCAGAGCGAGCCGCCGACGTCGCTGTCCGGGACGGTGAACCGCGCGTGCAGCCAGGCCGACAGCAGCTCGGCGCCGAGCACGCCGAGGCCGAGCGCCGCGAGCCCGGCCGCCGTGGCGCGCCACGGCGCCCGGCGCAGCAGCAGGGCGCCGAGCAGGACGGCGGCGGTCAGCGCCACCACCACGCCGCCGCGGTCGTGCACCGCCATCGCGTAGCCCGCCGACGCCCCCGCCCCGACGGCGTGCCAGGTGCGGCGCCGCGGCGGGCCGTCGGCGAGCCAGCCGTGCAGGCAGAGCAGCCAGGCGAGCACCAGGACGGGCAGGACGGCGTCGGTCAGCGCGAACTGCGAGTAGAAGACCACCGGCGGCAGCAGCGCGGTCGCGGCGGCGAAGGCGTACGAGAGGCGGCGGTCCAGACCGAGGCGGCGCAGCGCGACGTGGGCGAGCGGGAAGACCAGGGCGTTGACGGCGGCGTTGACGCCCATGACCAGGTGGTAGGCGGTCGTCGGGTCGTCGGCCAGGCGCAGCGCGGGGGAGATCAGCAGGGGGTAGCCGCCGGGGATGACCACGCCGACCGGGATCTCGGTCGCCGAGCCGCCGGCCAGCACCCGGGCCTCGGCGAGGTAGGAGTCCTCGTCGGGGTGGACGGACGGGAAGTCCATGGACCGGACGAGGACGAGGCGGAACAGCAGCTCGGCCAGGTAGCCGACGAGCAGCACGACGGCGGGCCGGGTGGCGGCGGTCCGGACGACGGCGGCGCGGACGGTGGCGGCTGTGGCACGCACGGCGGTTCGGGCGGTGCTTCGGGCGGTGCTTCGACCGGTGGCGAGCGGAGTCGGGTCGGGCCGGGTCGGGTTCGGCCGGGTCGTGGTGCGGGGTGGCATGGGCGCGCCCCCTTCTGTCGACTGTCGGACGACTGTATATGTCGTTGGACTGCATATGTAGTCCGACTGGTTCCACGGAAGGGGGCGGGCGCTTACGGGCCGGGCCGGGTCATTTCGCCGGCGGGGTCGGGTACAGGCTCGCCAGCGGGTTGACGTACTCCTTGGCCGGCATGCAGGAAGGGCCCGGGGACTTCATCAGTCCGGCCTGCATCTCGCGGGAGCTGTTGGCCGGCGAAGTCCTGGCCAGCGGCAGGTAGATGAAGATCTCCGTGCCCGCCGGGAGCCGACGGGGGTGGACGGTCAGCACGAGCGGTTCCCCGGGCCCGTGCTCGATGTCCCACCCGGCGGTGAGGTCCACGTGGGAGGGCTGCTTCGGCTCGCGCGCCTTGCAGCCCGGCTCGCCGGGGTAGACCCGGGCGCGGATCCCGAACCGGTCGATGTCGCGCTGCAACTGGCCCGCGTCCACCGGCTTGTAGTCCTCGAGGATGGTCAGCCGGACCACCTCCTCCTCGCTCTCCAGGGTGTACGCGACACCGCTGGTGCTGCCCAGCGACCGTCCGCTGTCGTCGCCGCCGGGGGCGGAGCCGTCGGTGCCGGTGGTGAGCAGGACCCCGGTCAGCGCGGCGGCCAGCCCCAGCGGGAGGGCGGCGCCCAGGAGCAGGCCGCGCCGACGGGTGGTGCGCCGACGGGTGGTGCGCCGAGGGGTGTCGGGGGTGCCGTCCGGGTCGGTGATGCTGTCCAACAGGTGCTCCTTGAGCAGGAGGTGGCGGCTCCGGGGGAGGACCGGAGCGGCCGGGGCCGGCAGCAGCCGGGCCAGCTCCTCCCGATCGGCCTGTTCGGACCGGTGCCGGGGGGTGGCGCTCATCGGATCGTCTCCTTGGTCGGCCGGACCGCGGGGGTGCGGTCACCTGGTACCTGTCCGGTGCTGCCCGGGCGTTGCGCGGTCTCCGCCGCCCGGTGGCCGGCCTGGTGGCCCGCCGGCGGCGCGCCCCGCTGCTCCGCCCGCGCCGAACGCGCCGCGGCCAGCTCCCGCTCGGTCAGCTCCCGCAGTCGGGCGCGGGCACGCGAGAGCCGGGAGCGGACCGTACCCACCGGGCGGCCGAGCGCCTCGGCGACGGCCGCGTGGTCCAGCCCCTCCCACACGTACAGCGCGAAGACCTCCCGCTCGGCCGGCCGCAGCCGCTCCAACGCGGCCTTCGCGGCGGCCAGTTCCTCGGCGTCGGCGATCCGGCCCGCCAGCTCGCCGGAGAAGTCCGGCACCACCTCGCGCGGCGGCAGCTTGGCCATCGCCTTCTGGTGCCGGCGGGCCGCCCGGCGGGTGTTGCGGATGACGTTCCCGGCGATGCCCAGCAGCCACGGCGCCAGGCTCTCCGCGCCGTCCTCCCGCTCGGGGGCGATCCGGGCGCGCAGCCGCCAGGCCTCCAGGAAGGTCAGCGAGACCACGTCCTCGGCGACGGTCCGGTCCCCGGTCATCCGTACGGCGTGCCGGTACACCGCCCGGGCGTGATCCTCGAAGACCTGCCCGAACGCCTCGGCGTCCCCGGCGCGGATCCGCGCCCGTATCGATTGCTCCACACCCGGTCCTGTCCGGCGGGCCCCGGGTGCTGCCGTGATCCGCGTCACATGCCTGCCCGGCTCTGCTTCAGGCCGTCCGCGGGAGCGTCATCGCCGCCGACGGCGCCCGGTGGCGGCGGTGGTACGACACGGTGACGGCCGCCAGCAGCGGCGCCCAGGCGACGGTCGGCAGGTAGAGGAAGCCGACCAGGGTGTGGCCGAGCGGGGTCATGCCCGTACCCGGCAGGGCCCACCAGCCGACGAACGGCGTCCACGGCAGGGCCAGGCCGACGGCGCCGAGCGAGGCCGCGAGCACCACCGCACGCGGGCGGACCGGGCGGCCGCCGAAGAACGGCACCCAGCGCGGCGGCACCGTGCCCCACGGGCGGACCAGCCCGATCGTGAGCAGCGCCAGCGCCTCGGTGAACAGGCTCAGGAAGACCGGCCACACCGCGCCCCACCCGGTGAGGCCCATCGCCCGGTAGCCCGCCTCCGTGTACCCGCCGTGCCAGCCCGCCACCAGCCCGAGCCGCCACAGCCCGGCCGGCAGCGCGGTGACGGCGGCGAGGTGGGCGGCGCGCACGGCCCAGCGGGGCGGGGCGGGAACGGCGGTGGTGGCGGCGGCAGCGGGCCGGGGCGTCGTCATGCCTCCACCCTTCCGCGCGGCCCCGGCCCGCCGCGTCCCCCCCGGCGGCGGGCCCGGCGCCGGGGGCTCCCCCGGGCGGGGGAGGGGCGCCTCGGCCCCCGGGAGCAGGGCGCCTCGCCCCGTCACCCTGCGGCCGGGGCGCCGCCCGGATCAGCGCAGCCGCGAGGAGGAGAGGATCGACGCCAGGTGCGCGACCACCATGCCCCAGGTGATCGCCGTGATGCCCGCGAGCGTCCACCGGGTGGCGTCCAGGTTCCCGAGCCCGGCGTCCACCGCGGCGGCCGCCAGCAGCACCAGCGAGGCCTCGATGCCGTTCGTCACCCGGTGGATCTTGAACAGCGAGGCGACCTTGCGGGCCGTCGCGATGCCCTGGGAACGCGGCTGCGTCGACTCCTCGGTCGCCGGCAGCTGCCCGCTGCGGGCGCGGGCCACGTCCACCAGGTCCGTCGAGGCCTTGAGCAGCACCACGCCCAGCGCGGCCGCCAGACCTGCCGACACCCACAGCTCCGACCCGCCGCGCGCCGCCCGGACACCCGCACCGATCATCAGCGCGGCGTCCGCCAGATAGGCGCCGAGCCGGTCCACGTACACCCCGGCCATGCTGAACTGGCGCTTCCAGCGCGCCACTTCGCCGTCCACGCAGTCGAACAGCAGGAACAGTTGGAACAGCACGACGGCCAGCACCGCACCGACCGGGCCCGGGATCAGCAGGGCCGCGCCGCCGCCGACCCCGCACACCACCATCACCCAGGTGAGGGTGTTCGGCGACACCGAGGTGCGCACCAGCTGCCGGGTGGTCCGCAGCGAGATCCGCCGCATGTACATCCGGCCCGCCCAGTGCTCGCCGTTGCGGCTCTGAAGCTTGGCCTGCGGCTGGCACACCTCGCGCAGCTCGGCGAGCGCCGGAGCAGCCACCATGACGACATCCCTCCACCTGTCCCGAAAACGATCACCACAGGCTACGGCCTCCGGGGGAACGCCCGGACCAGGCGGCATGCCGCCGGAGGTACGGGAGGTGTCCGTCGTCGGAACGTCCGGTGCTCACGTCGCGCGCGAGCGTCGCGGGCGTCCGCCGGAGCGCCCGCGGTGAAAACCGGTGGGCCGCCCGAGCGCCCCCGGGCTAGGCTGCGCGGGTTCGCCGGAACCCGAAGCCCCGGGCCCGACTGCCCGCCCCCGCACGCCGGTTGACGCGGTCCGCGGTCCCGGAGCGGAACGAGGAGCGCAGACCCATGGTGACCACGGGCGGCCCGTCCCAGAGCCCCGACCCGGCCCGACTGCTGGCCGACCACCGTCCGCGCGGCCTGGTGGAGACCGCCGACCACGAGCGCGCCCGCCGCCTCCTCGGCGTCGCCGACGCCTGGAACAGGGGCACCTTCCCGCTGCACTTCACCGCCTCCGCGCTGATCGTCCACCCGCCCACCCGCCGCGTCCTGCTGCGCTGGCACGTCCGCCAGCAGGCCTGGCTGCACGTCGGCGGCCACGGCGACCCGGGCGAGACCCTCCCGCTGGACATCGCCCTGCGCGAGGGCCTGGAGGAGACCGGCCTGACCGACCTCGCCCCCTGGCCCGGCCCCGCCCTCGTCCACCTCGCCGTGGTGCCCGTCCCCGCCTCGCCCGCCGAACCCGCCCACAAGCACGCCGACCTGCGCTTCCTGCTGGCCACCGCCACCCCGGAGCAGGCCCGGCCGGAGAACCCGGCGTCCCCGCTGGAGTGGCTCACCGTCGAGGAGGCCAAGCGGCGGACCACCGAGGACAACCTCCGTGAGACCCTCGACCGCGCGGCCCGCCTGCTGCCGTCCGCCTGACCCCCCTTGGAGAGCGACCGGATGCACACCGACCAGACCCTGATCTTCGACGCCGACGACACGCTCTGGGAGAACAACGTCCTCTTCGAGCGGGTCATCGACGGCTTCCTGGACTGGGTCGCCGCCCCGCAGGAGCAGCAGCGCACCCGGGCCCTGCTGAACGAGATCGAGGCCGTCAACTCCGCCACCCTCGGCTACGGCGCCACCGTCTTCCGGCAGAGCCTCGCCGACTGCCTCCAGCGGCTCAACGACCGCACCCCCACGGCCGCCGAACAGGCCCGGATCGACGACCTGCTCACCCCGCTGACCAGCCGCGACGTCGAACTGATCGCCGGCGTCGCCGACACCCTGGCCGCCCTCGCCGACCGCCACCAGCTGCTCCTGCTCACCAAGGGCGACCAGGGCGAACAGCAGCGCAAGGTGACGGCGTCCACCATCGACCACCACTTCCGCGGCGTCCACATCGTCGCCGAGAAGTCGGTCGACACCTACCGGCGGCTCACCGCCGACCTCGGCCTCGACCCGGGCCGGACCTGGATGATCGGCAACTCGCCCAAGTCCGACATCGCCCCCGCCCGCCGGGCCGGCCTGCGCACCGTCTTCATCCCGCACGACCACACCTGGGTGCTGGAGCACGCGGAACTCGGCCCGGACGAGGCGACGCTGCGGCTCGGGGCCTTCCCCGAGCTGCTGCGCCACTTCTGACGGCCCCTCCGGGCCGTCAGCCCATCATCGCGGCCGCCGGCACCGGCGTCCCGTCCCGGTACAGCCAGGCCCGCTCGGCGGCCGACCAGACGCCGGCCGTCAGCAGGTAGAGTACGGCGGCCACCGGGACCAGCGCCGCGAACAGCACCGACCCGAACGACAGGTACGGCAGCAGTCCCGCCCCCGGCTGCGGGGCGGGCTGCGCCGTCGCCGCTGTAGCCGCCGCCGCGGCCGTGCGCCGGGCCCGGCGGAAGTTGACGACCCCGACCGCCGCCAGTCCGGCGAACAGCACCCCGAACACCGCCCACTGCCCGGCGCCCTGCGCGCCCGTGACGTGCAGACCCAGCGGCACCCCGAACAGGGTGTGGTCCAGCAGGTCGTTCGGGGTGGTGAACAGGCGGTACATCACCGAGAAGAACGGGATCTGCACCAGCACCGGCAGGCACCCCGCGAACGGCGACACCTGCTCCTTCCGGTACATCTCGGCCAGCGCCTCCCGCAGCCGCTCCGGGCGGTCCCTGTGCTTCCTCTGCAACGCGGCGACCTTCGGCGCCAGCCGCGCCCTGGCCCTCTCCCCGCGCGCCGCCGCCCGCGCCAGCGGGTGCAGCGCCAAGCGGACGGCGACGGTGAACAGGACGATGGCCAAGGCGGTCGGCACCAGGTGGGCGACGGCGGCGACGACGGCGTGCGCCACGGCGACGGCAGGGTCGAGAACAGCGAGTACGGACATGGTGGAGCGAGCCCTCCAGGGTCTCAGGACATGAGTGAGCGGCGGAGGACGGCCACGGGGAACGCCTGGAAGAACGTCCGGCAGGAACGATCGGAAGAACGCCTGGAAGGACTTCGGACGGAACTACGCGGCCGCCGGGGCCGCTCCCGGCGCCCTGGGGCGTCGCCTGCCCCGGGCGTCCGGATCACGCTGCGGAAGGAACGCCGTACCGAACGCCCGGCGCCGCAGCACCCCGCTGCGCACCGCCGCCGGCGCCCGCGCCCCGAGGAGCCGCGCCCCGGCCAGCGCCCCGGCGACCGCCCCGGCCACCAGTGCCACGGCCGCGACGGCGGCCACCGACGCCAGCGTCCCGCTGTCGGCCACCAGCTCCCCGGTCAGCACCCGGAGCAGGCCCAGCAGCATCGCCACAACGGCCACGACGCGCTCCCCCTCCCGGTGTCCCATCGGCTTCCTGACGTACCAGCAGGACGATCCTACGAGCCCCCGGGTTCCCGCCTGTGTCGGGGACGTCCCCCACGGCGCCCCCGCCTGGTTCCGCCCGATTCCGTTCGTACCCGAAGGCCCCCTCCTCGGGGCGGCGAAAAGCGGTCGTCCGGGGTGTAGCCGCCGGGGCTACACGGGGCTACCGTGGAGAGGTGAAGACGATTACCCAGCGGGAGTTCCGGAACAACTCCGCCGCCGTGATGGACGCGGTGGAGGCGGGGGAGACGTTCCACATCACCAGGAACGGGGTCGAGGTCGCGGAGCTGCGTCCGGTGCCCGGGCGTCGGCGGCTCACGGCGGAGGAGCTGGTGGCCCGGCACGTGAAGCTGCCGCGCGTGGACTACCAGCAGATGCGCAAGGAGGCCGAGGAGGACTTCGGCCCCGAGGAGCTGGTGGGCGACGACGGCGACGACCCGTTCGAGCGGCGGCGTGGCTGAGCGCCGCAGAGCACCCCGGCGGCGGCCGGCCGGGGTGCTGGACACCTGCGTCTACATCGACCTGGCGCTGCTCAGCCCCTCCGACCTGCCGGCCGTGCCCGAGCTGACCGCGATCACCTTCGCCGAACTGCAGCAGGGCGTGTCGATGGCCCGCGACCCGGCCAGCCGGGCCGCCCGGCTGGAGGTGCTGGGCGCGGCGATGGCGGACTTCGACCCGCTGCCCTTCGACGCGGCCGCCGCCGCCCGCTACGGGACGCTGGTCACCCTCACCATCGCCGCCGGACGGCAGCCGCGCCCGCGCCGGATCGACCTGATGATCGCCGCGGTCGCCTCGGCCCACGGGCTGCCGCTGTACACCCGCAACGTGGCGGACTTCCGGGGGCTGGGCTCCGCGGTGGAGGTCATCGGGGTGTGAGGTCCGGGCGGGTCCCGTGGGCCGGGCGGGGAGCGGCGGTCAGGAGGCCCCGAGGGCGGCGGCCCCGTCCCGCTCGACCCGGTCGGCCATGGCGGCCGCGGCCTTCAGGGCCTCCGCCCGGTTCCGGGTGCGCAGCAGGACGGTGTTGCCCCCGCGCTTGCCCCGGTCGCCGCCCGCCTTGGCGGCGACGGCCCAGCGCGGTCGGCGGAGCAGGGCGAGGACCAGCCAGCGGAGTCCGAAGTTCAGCCCCAGGACGGCGGCGATGGGGACGAGCAGGAGGACCCCCTCGCCGCCGGCTTCGCCGCCGACGTGCCGCATGGGGTCGTAGGTGTGCAGGGGCCTGTGCGTGGCCCAGAGGCGGCCGAGCCACACCACCGCGATCCGTACGGGGCGGCGGTCGGGCCCGGTCACGTCGACGTAGCCGATCGACCCGTCCCGCTCGCCGCGGGCCCAGGCCGTCCGCTCCCTCGTGGTCGACAGGCTCTCCTGGAGCTCGCGGTCCTCGGCCTCCCGGGCCTTCCGGCGCTGCTCGAACTCCTCCGACCAGGCCTTCTCGCGCTTCTTCTGCTCGGTGGACCACGCCTGTTCGCGCTCACGCCGCTCGTCGGCGGTGACCCGCCATTCCCCCCGGTTGCTCATGGCGGCCATCGTAGGAGACGAGGTCAAGGGAGGGTAAAGCGGGCCGTACGGCCGTCAGCCCGGGCGGACCGCCGTCCCGGTGGCGGCGGAGGTGCGGGCGGCCTCCAGGACGGCCAGGGCGGCCACCGCGTCGCGCGGGTCGACCGGGGGCGGGGTGCCCGGGGTGGCCAGGGCGGCGGCGATGCCCGCGTAGAAGGCGGGGTAGTCGCCCGGGTCGGTCGGCAGCCGGATCGCCGACTCGTCGGTGCCGAGGGTGCCGTAGTGCGCGGGCTGGTCGGTGCCCCAGGGGCGGGTGCCGTCCGGGCGCAGGCCCGCCCGCAGGTCGGCCTCCTGCGGGTCCATGCCGGACTTGACGTAGCCGGCGGTGTCGCCGAGCACCCGCAGCCGGGGGCCGATCAGCGGGGTGATGGCGCTGGTCCACAGGTGTGAGCGGGTGCCGCTGGTGTGGGTGAGGGCGAGGAAGGCGTCGTCGTCCACCACCGCGCCGTCGCGCCGCACGTCGATCTCCGCGTACACCGTCTCGACCGGCCCGAACAGGGTGAGCGCCTGGTCGACGAGGTGGCTGCCCAGGTCGTACAGGGTGCCGCCGACCTCGGCCGGGTCGGCCAGCTCCCGCCAGCCCGGCTTGGGCTTGGGGCGGAAGCGCTCGAAGCGGGACTCGAAGCGGTGCACCCGGCCGAGCGCGCCGCCGCGCACCAGCCGGCTCGCGGTGAGGAAGTCGCCGTCCCAGCGCCGGTTGTGGAAGACCGAGAGCAGCACGCCCTGCTCCTCGGCGAGCCGGCACAGCTCCAGTGCCTGGGCGGCGGTGCCGGCCAGCGGCTTGTCCACCACGGTGGCCAGGCCGGCCCGCAGGGCGGCGCGGGCGAGCGGGGCGTGGGTGCGGTTGGGCGAGGCGATGACGACCAGGTCCAGCGCGTCCGGGTCGGCGAGCAGCTGCTCGGGCGTGTCCACGGCGCGGGCGCCTGGGTGCTCGCGCGCCAGCTGGGCGCGCCGGTCGGGGTTGGCGGTGACCACGGCGTCCAGCCGCAGCCCCGGCGTGGTGGCGATCAGCGGCGCGTGGAACGCGGAGCCGGCCAGGCCGTAGCCGATCAGGCCGACGCGGAACGGACCGGGAGTCGTCTGCGGGTTCATGCGCCCACTCAATCACGAGGCGCCCGGTTGCTCCCGGTTTCGGCGGACGGGACGGCGGGCCCGCCGCCGCGCCCTCGTCCGGGTGAGGCTGCCGCCGCGGCCCGGAGCGCGGTGATACGTGTACGCGGCGATACGTGCACGTATCACCCCACGGACTGCGACGGAGGATCACATGGCCGCCAACGGCTGGACCGACGACCTGCTCGACCGGATGCGCACCGTCGGCGACCCGCTCGGGGACGCCGCCATCGCCGAGACGTACGAGCTCGGACAGCAGGACCAGGTGCGGCAGACCCTGCTCGGCTTCGGCCGCAACAGCGACGCCGTCCCGGCCGGGCTGCCGCCCAGGCTCCGGGCGTACTTCGAGGAGTCCGCCGTCCTGCCGTCCTGGGCGGACCGGGCGCAGATGGCGCGCGGCCACGAGCTGCTCGGCCGCTACCAGCCGCTGATCGCCTCGATCCTGCTCTGCGGCTCGCTCCCGCTCTGCTACACCTGCGGCAACGGCGCCGAGGTGCTCGTCCGCTCCCAGCGCCTGACCTCCGGGGTGTACCGGCGCCTGATGGAGACCTCGCAGTTCGTCGTCGACGTCCTCGACAACGACGGCCTGGGGCCGGGCGGCCGCGGACTCCGGTCGGCCCAGAAGGTCCGGCTGCTGCACGCCACCATGCGCTACCACGTCTCCCAGCTGGGCGACTGGGACGCCGCCGCCCTGGGGGTTCCGGTCAACCAGGAGGACCTGGCCGGCACGCTGATGAGCTTCTCGGTGCTGATCCCGCTCGGCCTCGCCGAACTGGGCGTCGACCTGCTGCCCGAGGACCGGGAGGCCTACTTCCACATCTGGCGGGTGGTCGGCCACGTCCTGGGCGTCGACGAGCAGCTCAACCCGGCCAAGTTCGGCGACGGCGCGGCCCTGAAGGACGCCATCATCCGCCACCAGCAGCGGCCCTCGGAAGCCGGACGGGTGCTGACGAAGGGCGTCCTGGACTTCATCCGGGAGGTGCTGCCGGTCCCGTCGGGAGCGGGCCCCACCCTGATCCGGCGCCTGATCGGCGACAAGTCCGCCGACGTCATCGCGGTGCCCCCGGCGGACAGCCTCACCAAGCTCGGGCTGAGCGCCGCCGCCCTGCCGAACTTCGGGTACGGCAGGACGGGCGACACCCTGCCGCCGCTCGCCGAACTGGCGAGCCAACTGGGGCTGCTGGTCTTCAAGGAGGGGCTGCTGCTCACCAACAAGGGCCGCCGCCGGGAGTGGCAGGTCCCGACCGGCCTGACCGACTCGTCGTCCTGACCGGGGCGCCACCGTGCGGCCACCGGGCTCGGCCCGTACGGTCACCGGGCTCGGCCCGTACGGTCACCGGCCCGGGGTGTGCGGCCACCGGCCGGACGGGGGCCGCGCGGTGGCGGTGCGGGCGACTACGCTGGTCGGAGTTGGGGCAGCCTGTGGCGCCCGACCGGCCGAGGGTGTCCGGTCTGGGCATGTGCGAGAACGTTCAGACCTGTGCAAGACCGAGGAGACACCTACGTGGCAGAGCGCAAGCCCATCGAGTCCTGGCTGACCGACATGGACGGGGTCCTCATCCACGAGGGCACGCCGATCCCCGGGGCGGAGGAGTTCCTGCGCAAGCTGCGGGAGTCCGGCAAGCCCTTCCTGGTCCTCACCAACAACTCCATCTACACCCCGCGCGACCTCAGCGCCCGGCTGGCCGGCATGGGCCTGGAGGTGCCGGAGGAGTGCATCTGGACCTCCGCCCTGGCGACGGCCAAGTTCCTCGCGGGCCAGCGCCCCGGGGGCACCGCGTACGTGATCGGCGAGGCCGGCCTCACCACCGCGCTGTACCAGGCCGGTTACGTGCTGACCGACAACAACCCCGACTACGTGGTGCTCGGCGAGACCCGCACCTACTCCTTCGAGGCGCTCACCAAGGCGATCCGCCTGATCAACCAGGGCGCCCGGTTCATCTGCACCAACCCGGACGAGACCGGCCCCTCCACCGAGGGCGTGCTGCCGGCCACCGGCTCGGTCGCGGCCCTGATCACCAAGGCGACCGGGGTCGAGCCGTACTTCGTCGGCAAGCCCAACCCGCTGATGATGCGCGAGGCGCTGAACACCGCCGGCGCCCACTCCGAGACGGCGGTGATGATCGGCGACCGGATGGACACCGACATCGTCGCGGGCATGGAGGCCGGCATGGAGACCATCCTGGTGCTCACCGGCCTGACCTCCGCCTCCGACGTGGAGCGCTTCCCGTACCGGCCGACCCGCGTGGTCCAGTCGATCGCGGACCTGGTCGAGCTGGTCTAGCCGCTGGGTTTTCACCCCGCGTTCTCGTCGTGGGCCCCGTTCCGGCAGGTCGCCGGGGCGGGGCCGCTCCGTGTCCGGGGTGCGGGGCCGCCTGGTGCCCGCGGGGAGGCGGCCGTTGTCGGTGGGGCTGTGTAGCGTTCGGGGTGAAAGAGGGCGTGCGGCGCAACAGCCGCGGTGTGGGAGGTAGATGTCGTGACGGACACGGTCGAGGCGGGCGTGGTCGAGGCCGGCGAGGGCGGCGGGCTGGAACTGCCCGAGTCCTGGCGCGGGGTGCTGGGCGCCGAGACGGAGAAGCCGTACTTCGCCGAGCTGGCGGCCTTCGTGGCGGCCCAGCGCGCGGAGCACGAGGTGTTCCCGCCGAGTGGCCAGGAGTTCGCCGCACTGGAGGCCACTCCGTACGACAAGGTCCGGGTGCTCGTGCTCGGCCAGGACCCGTACCACGACAACGGCCAGGCCCACGGCATGAGCTTCTCGGTGCTGCCGGGCACCAAGACGCCGCCGTCGCTGCGCAACATCTTCAAGGAGCTGGACGCCGACCTGGGCGTCCCCGCCCCGGACAACGGCTACCTGATGCACTGGGCCGAGCAGGGCGTGCTGCTGCTCAACGCGGTGCTCACGGTCCGCGCGCACGAGGCCAACTCGCACAAGGCGAAGGGCTGGGAGAAGTTCACCGACGCGGTGATCAAGGCGGTGAGCGACCGCGACGAGCCGGTGGTCTTCGTGCTGTGGGGCAACTACGCGAAGAAGAAGCTGCCGCTGATCGACACCGCCAAGCACGTGGTGGTGCAGGGCGCGCACCCGTCGCCGCTGTCGGCGAAGCTGTTCTTCGGCAGCCGCCCGTTCTCGCAGATCAACGCCGCGCTGGACTCCTTCGGCGCCGAGGCGATCGACTGGCAGGTGCCGAACCTGAAGGAGGCCTGAGCCTCCGCCCGGAGCGCCTGCGGGCGTTCCGGGGTGCCGGTCGGCGGGCGCCGGCAGCCGGTGGTGGCCGTGGTTCGGACGGGTTCGATGTCCCGTCCGCCCACGGCCACTTGGCGTTCACCGCTGGTGGCCGTCGGCCGGTGCCGGGTGTGCTTAGCTGGTGCCGACCGGTCGCCGGACCGGGGCCGGGGAGGGGCGGTACGTGCACGGGCTGGGGCGGACAGGGACGTTGCGGGGCGCCGTCGGGGCGCTGCTGGCCGGGGTGGTGCTGGCGGCCGGGTCCGGCTGCACCGGTTCGGACGGTGGGAAGCCGGGAGCCGGGTCCGTGTCCTCCGCCGCCGGGGCGGGCGCGGGGGCGGGTGCCGGTGCGGGCTTCGCCCAACTGCCCGGGCAGGCCTTCTACGTCTCCGACCGCACCAACGCCGCCCAGCAGGTGACCGCGCTGCGCGGCCAGGGCCGGACGGCGGAGGCCGACGCGCTGCTGCGGATCGCCGGCCAGCCCTCCTCGCAGTGGCTCGGCGAGCAGGGCGCCCAGACGATCGCCGAGCAGGTGAGCCGACGGGCCGCCGAGGCCGGCCGCACGGCGGTCTTCGTCGCGTACGACATCCCGCACCGCGACTGCGGCCAGTACTCGGCCGGCGGCGCCCCCGACGCGGCCTCCTACCGGGCCTGGATCACCGGCGTCGCCCAGGCCCTCGGCGACCGCAGGGCCTGGGTGGTGCTGGAGCCGGACGCTGTCGCGCACACCCTGGACACCTGCGGGATCAAGGGCGACCTGGCCGCCGAGCGGTACGGCCTGTTGGCCTTCGCCGTCCAGGAGTTGAAGAAGAACCCCAACGCGCGGGTCTACCTGGACGCGGGCAACCCCGGCTGGGCACAGGACCCGGAGGAGATGGCCACCGCCCTGCGCAAGTCGGGCATCGCGGCGGCCGACGGTTTCGCCGTGAACGTCGCCAACTTCTACGACACCGAACGGAACGCGGCCTACGGCGCCAGGCTCTCCGCGGCCCTCGGCGGGAAGAACTACGTCATCGACACCAGCCGCAGCGGCAACGGGGCGCTGGGCGGCGCCGCCTGGTGCAACCCGCCCGGGCGCGCGCTCGGCGAGCGGCCGACCACCGAGACCGGCCGGCCCGGGGTGGACGCCTACCTGTGGATCAAGAACCCGGGGGAGTCGGACGGCGACTGCGGCCGGGGCGAGCCCCGGGCGGGCGAGTTCTGGCTGCCGTACGCGCTCGGGCTGGCGCAGGCGGCGCGCTGAGGCCGCC
>NZ_JBHVEU010000179.1:0-16473 GCF_042802075.1 Kitasatospora sp. NPDC057518 | reverse complement strand
CGCGGGGAACTCGTAGCCACCGGAGAGCGCGAAGAACCCGGCCGGCGCACTGGCCCTCGCCGCCGGTAATACAGTGGATGCCGCCGCCGTTGGCGAAGATCTCGCGGGCGTCGACGAGTTCGACGGTGCGGCCCGGGTAGGCCTCGGCGAGGATCGCGGCGGCCTCCTGGTCGCGCGGGTCGTCGAAGGCGCACAGGACGACGGCGCCGTTGGCCACGTAGTGGTTGATGTAGGAGTAGTCGACCGGCTCGCCGTCCTCGTCCAGCAGGACGGTGGGGGCGGGCAGTTCGAGGACCTCCAGCGGCCGGCCCTGGGCGTCGGTGGAGGCGCGCAGCACGGCGACCAGTTCGCGGCAGACCTCGTGGTCCGGGTGCGAGGGGTCGGGCTGGACGTGGGCGACCACGACGCCGGGGCGCACGAAGGAGGCGACGATGTCGATGTGCCCGCGGGTGCCGAACTCGTCGTAGTCGCGGGTGAGTCCGCGCGGCAGCCAGATCGCCTTGGTGGTGCCGAGGAAGGCGTGCAGCTCGGCCTCGACCTCCTCCTTGGTCCAGGTCGCGTTGCGGCCCTCGCCGAGTTGGACGGTCTCGGTGACGAGGACCGTGCCCTCGCCGTCGACGTGGATGCCGCCGCCCTCGTTGATCAGCCGGGAGGCGAAGCGCCGGACGTCCGTCAGTTCGCTGATGTGCTCGGCGATGTGCTGGTCCTTGTCCCAGCGGGCCCAGGACTGGGCGCCCCAGCCGTTGAAGATCCAGTCGGTGGCGGCCAGCGAGCCCTTGCCGCCGATCAGGAAGGAGGGGCCGATGTCGCGCATCCACGCGTCGTTCAGCGGGCGCTCGACGATCTCGACCTTCTCGGAGACGTACGTGCGCGCCTGCTCGGTCTCGCCGGTGTTGACGATCAGCGTCACCGGCTCGTACCGGACGATGGTGTCGGCGACGGCGGCCCAGGCCTGGCGGGCGGCGTGCAGCTGCTCGGGGCCGTCGAAGGTGGGGTTGGTGGTGGGGAAGGCCATCCAGGTGCGGTCGTGCGGGTGCCACTCGGCGGGCATCCGGTAGCCGAGGGAGGCGGGCGTGGCGGTGGTCATCGTGAAGTCCTAAGCGGTCAGAGGAAGTAGAGGCGGCTGAGGGAGACGCTGTCGGCGGGCTCGGAGCGCAGCGGCGAGCCGTCCAGGGAGACCAGGCCGGTCTCCGTGACCTCGACGTGGCCGATGCGGGCGTTGCGCACCATGTCGCGCGGTCCGATGCCGCGGGTGTTCCGTACGCCGACCCGGCGGCGGCGGGTGGGCAGCCCGTCGGCGGCCTGGTCGAGGTAGGCGCCGTCGGCGGCGGCCTGGGCGACGAAGGCCACCGAGATGTCGGCGGCGGTCGCGCCGTGGGCGCCGAACTGCGGTCCCAGGACGAGCGGTTCGCAGCGGTCGGTGGAGGCGTTGGGGTCGCCGACCACGCCGTAGGCGGGGAAGCCGGCCTTGAGGACCAGTTGCGGCTTGGCGCCGAAGTGGTCGGGGCGCCACAGCACGATGTCGGCGAGCTTGCCGATCTCGATGGAGCCGACCTCGTGGGAGAGGCCGTGGGCGATGGCCGGGTTGATGGTGAGCTTGGCGATGTAGCGCAGCACGCGCTCGTTGTCGTCGCCGCTCTCCGTCGTCCCGTACGAGCCGGCGCCGTCGAGCGGGCCGAGTTCGGCCTTCATCTTCCCGGCCATGGCGAAGGTGCGGCGCACGGTCTCGCCGGCCCGGCCCATGCCCTGGGCGTCGGAGGAGGTGATGCCGATGACTCCGAGGTCGTGCAGCACGTCCTCGGCGCCCATGGTGCCGGCCCGGATGCGGTCGCGGGCCATCGCGGCGTCGCCGGGCAGGTCGGGCTTGAGGTCGTGGGCGGAGACGATCATGTCGTAGTGCTCGCCGAGCGCGTCCCGCCCGAACGGCAGCGTCGGGTTGGTGGAGGAGCCGATGACGTTCGGCACGCCCGCCATCTTCAGCACGTTGGGGACGTGTCCGCCGCCGCAGCCCTCGATGTGGAAGGCGTGGATGGTCCGGCCGTCGAGCACCTTGAGGGTGTCCTCGACGGAGAGGCACTCGTTCAACCCGTCGGTGTGCAGGGCGACCTGGACGTCGTACTCCTCGGCGACCCGCAGCGCGGTGTCCAGGGCGCGGGTGTGCGCGCCCATGTCCTCGTGCACCTTGAAGCCGGACGCGCCGCCCTCGGCCAGCGCCTCGATCAGCGGGGCCTCGTCGGAGGACGAACCGCGGCCCAGGAATCCGATGTTGACGGGCCAGGCGTCGAAGGAGTTGAAGGCGTGCCGCAGCGCCCAGGGGGAGTTGACGCCGACGCCCCAGACCGGGCCGAACTCCTGGCCGATGATGGTGGTGACGCCGGAGGCCAGCGAGGCCTCCATGATCCGCGGCGAGAGCAGGTGGACGTGGGTGTCGACGGCGCCGGCGGTGGCGATCAGGCCCTCGCCGGAGACGATCGTGGTGCCGGTGCCGACGACCACGTCGACGCCGTCGAGGGTGTCGGGGTTGCCGGCCCGCCCGATCGAGGCGATCCGGCCGCCGATCAGGCCGATCGAGGTCTTGCGGACGCCCTGGACCGCGTCGATCACCAGGACGTTGCTGATCACCACGTCGCAGGTGTCGCGGACGGCGGCGGGCTTGAGGTGCAGGCCGTCCCGGGCGGTCTTGCCGAAGCCGGCCAGGAACTCGTCGCCGGGCGCCTGGGAGTCGGACTCGACCCGGACGATCAGTCCGCTGTCGCCGAGCCGGACCCGGTCCCCGGCGCGCGGGCCGTGCACGGCGATGTAGTCGTGCGGGGTGATCGCGCTCACGAGGGCACCTCCGCGTCGTCGAAGCCGGTCAGGTAGCCGGTCGCGCGGGCCTTCGCCAGGGCGGCCTCCTTCGCGCCGGGCGCGTCCAGCGGCCCGTCCACGAGCCCCGCGAAGCCGATCGCGACCCGCTCTCCGCCGATCGGCACCAGGCCGACCTCGACGGTGGCGCCCGGGTCGAAGCGCACCGAGGAGCCGGCCGGCACGGCCAGGTGGGTGCCGTAGGCGGCGGCCCGGTCGAAGGCCAGCCGGGGGTTGGCCTCGAAGAAGTGGAAGTGCGAGGTGACCGAGATCGGCACCCCGGAGGTGTTGTGCACGGGGAGCAGCAGCGTCTCCTCGACCGGGTCGTAGCCGGCGCCGTCGCCGATCAGCGCGCCGCCGGGGGCGTCGTCGCCGAGCGAGCCGGCGCCCTTGAACGGGTCGGTGACGACGGCGAGGCGGGTGCCGTCCTCGAAGACGGCCTCGACCTGGACGACGGTGACCACGTCCGGTACGCCGGGCAGCACCTCGTCGGCGGTGAGCACGGAGCGGCCGGCCTCGATGGCCTCGGCGAGGCGGCGGCCGTCGCGGGCGGCCTCGCAGACGGTGTCCGCGATCAGGGCGGTGGCCTCGGGGATGTTGAGGCGCACGCCCCGGGCGCGGCGGGCGCGGGCCAGTTCGGCTGCCGTGAAGATCAGCAGCCGGTCCCGCTCGGTGGGGGTCAGTCGCACGGTTCCTCGCTCGCGGTCGCCGGGGACGGGGGTCTGCTCGGGGCCTCGGGGCTGTCGGGGTCGATGTTAGAACGACGTTCAAACACCTCGGGGTCATTGAACCCGCAGCGGGCCGCCCTGTCCAGCGTTGCCGCTCCGCGGGCGTTCGGCCCGCCGGGCGGGGGACGGGGGTGAGCGGGCGGGAGCGGGGGGCGGGGGCGAAGAGGTCCGGGTGGGCCGGTGCCCGGACCCCGGCGCGCGGCGGGAGCGGGGCGGGGGGCGCGTGGTCGGGCGCACGGTCGGTACGGGCGCCGGGTGTGCGCGGGATCGGGTGGGGGCTCCTTCGAAAACAGCCTCTGCGCTTCGCAAACCTGTCCGGCGCGGGCAGTTGGATCACGCGAACCACCCCGTGCCCCTTTCACCCCACGTGATCGGACGCACACTGTTGCAAACGCCGTCAACTGGGCATGAGGATGAGTGGTCAGAACGAGGGGGCCACCCGGCCGGCGGGGGATCCGGAGGCGGGGGCCCGGATTTCAGGGCGGGGGCATGTGTTGATGGACGGTCAGTCGCGATTCCCGCGGCAGCGGACGAGTTCCGGCGACGCCTACCGGTCCGGGCCGGTCCAGGCGCCGGTCGCCGGCACCGGGACGACCCTGCCGGGTGCGCCGGCACCGGGGTGTGCCGTGCACCGGAGACTGCACCTCACGCTCGATCCGGCGGATCTCGTCGGGGTGGGCGCGGTGCGGCGGCGGTTGCGCTCGGCGCTGAGCCACTGGGGGGTGCCGGAGCTGTCCGACACCGCCGAGCTGCTCTCCTCCGAGCTGGTCACCAACGCGCTGCTGCACACGGGCAAGGGCGCGGTGTTCGACGCGGAGCTCGGGTCGGACCACCGGCTGCGCATCGAGGTGCAGGACGGCACCAGCAGACTGCCCGGGCGGCGGCGCGATCCGGAGGGCGAGTACGCGACCTCGGGGCGCGGCCTGCTGCTGGTGGAGGCGCTCGCGGACTCCTGGGGCGTGCAGCTGCGCGGCGACGGCAAGGTCACCTGGTTCGAGCTCGCCATGCCCTGAGTCCCGCCTCCGGGCGGCGTGCTCCGGGCCGTGCGTTCCGGGCCGTGTGTTCCGGGTCGGCGGCAGGACGTACGATTGTTCGCCGTCGATTGATTCGCCGTCGAAGGAAGCCCAGAACAGAAGGCGGAACGGAAGATTTCCGGCCCGTTGGCATTGCCGCTCGGCCGAACATTGGCCAGGATGGTGGGAATGTGTGTCCACGTGCGGGAAGCAGCGGGGAGACCGAACCTCGACTGGCGACCGTCCGTCGCACCGTCCTATCCAGCACGACCCATCACAACGCCACGCGGCCCGTCCGGACGGTCGGCGCGGTCCGCCACGGCAGCGGCAGGAGCAGCATGCCCACTGAGCCCGAGTCGCCGGGGCCGGCGCTTCCTCCCGGCGCGGCGCCCGTCGTCGAGCCGCGGACGGTGGCGCCGCGAGCCGTAGAGCCGAGGACCGTGGAGCCGCGCACCGCCCGGCCGAGAGCCGTCGAGCCGCGTGTCGCCGAGCAGCCGGGCGCCCCGGAGCCGCGCACCTCCGGGCAGCCCGCCGCCGGCCCCACCACCACCGGGACGGGCCGGGCCCGGCCGCCCGCCCAGTCCTCGCGCCGCGGCTCCGCGGTGCGCCCGTCCCCGAGCCTCGCCGCCGCCCGGCTGGCGCCCGTGCTGTCGGGCGGCCTGCCGCCGTCCTCCGCGGACACCATGCCGGACTGGCTGGAGCCCGCGATGGCGGCCAACGGCATCGGCTCCTTCGACTGGGACATCCGCCGCGACGTCCTGGAGGGCGACCAGCGGGCCTGTGCGATCGTCGGCCTGGACGCCCTGGGGCAGAGCCGCTTCGACCGTACGGCCGCCTCCTTCCTGGCCATGCTGCACCCCGAGGACGCGCCCGTGGTGCGCCGCCGGGTCGAGCGCGCGGTGTCCGAACTGGGCCAGTGCGGCGCCTACTACCGGACGGTCGGGGCGAACGGCGGCATGCGCGCGGTGCGCTTCCGCGGCCGGGTGCTCGCCGACGCCTTCGGCCGGGCCTCCCGGATGGTCGGCTTCGTCTGGGACGCCACCGTCGAGCTGCACAAGCGGGACCACGCCGACCGGATGGCCCTGCTGCGCGAGGAGCGCTCCCGGTTCATCAAGGAGGCGGCGCGCGCCCTCTCCGAAGCCGTCACCGTGCGTGACGTGGCCCGGGTGTTCACCGAACTGCCGCTGCCCGGACTGCCGCCGGACGGCCTGGTGCTGGCCTCCTTCGAGGCCGGACGGGCGCAGATCCTCGGCGCCTCCGGCTACCGCTCCGACTCGCTGGCGGTCTGGGACCGCACCGTGCTGCCGCCCGGCCACCCGGCCGCCGAGGCGCTGCGCCACCGCGCGCCGGTCTTCGTCTCGACCCGCGAGGACTTCCGCGACGGCTACCCCGAGGTGTGGGAGCAGACCAGCCGCACCGGCCGGGGCTCCTGGGCGTACCTGCCGCTGGTGGCCAGCGGCCGGGCGATCGGCGTCTGCGTGGTCAGCTTCGACGACGAGCGCGAGCTGGACGCCGACGAGCGGACCCTGCTGACCACGCTGGGCGGGCTGGTCGCCCAGTCGCTGGCCCGGGCCCGGCTGCACGACGCCGAGCACGAGCTCGCGGCCGGCCTCCAGCGGGTGATGCTGCCGCGCACCGTCCCGTCCGTCCCGGGCGTGACCACCGCCGTGCGCTACATCGCGGCCGGCTCCGGCCTCCAGATCGGCGGCGACTGGTACGACGTGGTGCCGCTGCCCGGCGGACACGTCGGCCTGGTGATCGGCGACGTCCAGGGCCACGACGTGCACGCCGCCGGGATCATGGGCCAGCTGCGGATCGCGCTGCGCGCCTACGCGGCCGAGGGCCACCCGCCCGCCGCCGTGATGGCCCGTGCCTCCCGCTTCCTCGCCGACCTGGACACCGACCACTTCGCGACCTGCACCTACGCCGAGGTCAACGTGGACTACGGCGTGGTCTACGCCGTCCGGGCCGGTCACCTCGACCCGCTGGTGCGCCGCGCGGACGGCACCGCCGCCGTGGTGCCGGTGGCCGGCGGGCTGCCGCTGGGCATCGACCCGGACCAGGAGTACCGGGTCACCCGGTTCAGCCTGGACCCGGGCGAGACCGTGCTGCTCTGCACCGACGGCCTGGTCGAGGCGCGCGGCATGGACCTGGACGAGGGCATCGCCCGGCTCGCCCGGGCGCTCGCCCGCCCGCTGCCGGACGCCGGGCAGGCCGCCCGCGACCCGCTGGAGGAGCTGGCCGAGCGGATCGCCTCCCAGGCCGCCGACTCCAGCGAGCGCGAGGACGACATAGCGCTGCTGCTCCTGCGCTGGGACGGCCCGGCCGGCGGTCTGGCCGCCCAGCAGCTGCGCCGCCGGATCGGCCAGGCCGACCTGGCGCGGGTCGCCGAGGTCCGGGCCGAGCTGCGCGACGCGCTGCGCCGCTGGGGCGTGGCCGAGTTCATCGACACCGCCGAGCTGCTCTCCTCCGAGCTGGTCACCAACGCCATCCGGCACACCGACCGGGACGCCATGTTCACCGCCCGGCTCTACCGGGAGCCGGAGGCGGACGGTGGCCGGGCCCGGCTGCGGGTCGAGGTGGAGGACGAGTCGGACCTCTGGCCGACCCGCCGGACGCCGGGGGAGCAGGCCTCCTCCGGGCGCGGTCTGATGCTGGTCGAGGCACTCGCGGACTCCTGGGGCGTGGAGCCGCGCGGCTCCGGCAAGCGGATGTGGTTCGAGCTCAGCGGGACGTCGGCGGCCTGAGCCCCAGGCCCGGTCTCCGGCCCCCGGGGACGTCGGGGCGCCGACGGGGGAGCGGTCAGCCGAACTGCTGCTCCAGGTCCTTCAGTTTGCGTTCCATCTCGTCCAGCCGGGGCAGCGTGACGGTGTCCTCCTCCAGGGTGAGGTCGATGGTGCGCCGCTCCGGACGGGCCGGCAGGCCCGGCTGGACGACCGTGCCCTCGGCCGGTTCCACCTCGCGCGGACCGGCGGGGCGCTCCACCTCGGGACGCTCGGCCCCGACGCGCTCCGCCGACACCCGCTCCGTCGACACCCGTTCAGCCGACACCCGCTCCGTCGAGACGCGTTCCACCCCGGGGCGGTCCGCCGCAGCGGCCGTCGCGGGCTCCGCGCCGGACCCCAGCCGCCGCGCCGTGCCACCACCGCGCCGCCAGGCGCTGTGGGAGCGGTTGATCGCCCGGATCTCGGCCCGTTCCCGGCGCCCGGCCAGTTTGCGGCGCTGCTTCTCGTCGGCGCGCTCCCGCTTGTCGTCGCGCACCTCCTCGACCGCCTCGTCCAGGCTGCGGACGTTCTCCAGCAGCATCAGCGACCAGGCCGCGTAGGTCTCGCGCGGGGCGCGCAGCCAGCGGACGATGCGGATCTGCGGCAGCGGGCGCGGCACCAGGCCCTGCTCGCGCAGCGCGGCCCGGCGGGTCTGCTTGAGCGCGCGGTCGAACAGGATCGCCGCGGAGAGGGACATGCCGGAGAAGAACTGCGGGGCGCCGGCGTGGGTCAGGCCGCGCGGGGCGTGCACCCAGTTGAACCAGGCCGAGGCGCCGGCGAAGAGCCAGACCAGCAGCCGGGAGCCGAGCGCCGCGTCGCCGTGGCTGGCCTCGCGGACGGCGAGCACCGAGCAGAACATCGCGGCGCCGTCCAGGCCGAACGGGACGAGGTACTCCCAGCCGCCGGACAGGCCGAGGTTCTGCACGCCGAAGCCGACCAGGCCGTGGAAGGAGAGGGCGGCCGCGACGCCCGCGCAGCAGAACAACAGGGTGTAGGAGGCGCCGCCGTACAGGGATTCCTTGCGGCGGCGCCGTTCCTCGGAGCGTTCCCAGGAATCCGTGCCGGCGGTGGAGGAGGCGGACCCCCGGCTGCGGAGCAGGGCCACCAGGAGTGCGCTGACCAGCAGCCCCACGACCACGGTGATCGCCCATCCGAGCGGTATGTCGGACAATTTCATCGCCGAAACCAGCCTCGCTTTCCTGCGTCGCTTTTCTGCGTCGTGACGGCGGGGACCATCATGGCGGACGCGGGGCGAGGAAATGGCCGATTCGCCGTCAATGCGCTGAGGAGAGGGATTTCTGACCCGGTTACCATCGCATTGTCATGCGAATTTGAAGCGGGCTTTTCCCGGAATCGCGGGCTTTTCGGACCTGATATCGGACAGATTTTCGTCAACGCCGCGTGACGCGGGGACAGCCGCCGCACATGTCCTTCGGATCGGCGGTGTAGACGAGGCAGCAGCTGGCCCGGGAGCGCTCCAGGGCCGGAGCGCCGCCGCCCCCGGGCGCCGGGGGCGCGAATCCGGCGCCCGGGATGAAGGGGGCCGGGGCGGGAGCGGGGCGGTCGCCCGCGCCGGGCGTGCGCGCGGGGTCGGGGGGCCCGCCGGGCGCCAGCAGCGCGGACAGTTCGGCGCGCGCCCGCTCCTGCTCCCCGAGCAGCCCGCCCGCGTAGCAGAGCCCCTCCACCACCGCGTCGGTGGCCATCGCCCACAGCACCCGGGGCCCGCGCCGCGCCTCCGGGCCGAAGGCGGTGAGCACCGGGGCCAGGAAGGCGCCCAGCGCGGACCGCAGGGCGGCGGCCAGCGCCGCTTCGTCCGGCACCGTCCGGGCCCACTCCGGGCCGACGGCCGTCCCGGGCTTCGAACCCGCCCCCGACCCGGCCGCCGGGTCGTCCGGAAGGCAGGCGAACTCCGCCGGGCGGACGGTCAGTTCGACCGCGTCGGGGCGCCGGCGCAGCGCGACGTCCGCGAGGCCGAGCAGCGGGACGCGCCGCTCCAGGAACCACGGCAGCGTGAACAGCAGCGAGACCGGCCAGACGAAGCGGTGCAGCCCGAAGCCGGCCGCGACGTCCGGGCGCAGCGGCTGCCCGTAGCGGGCGAGGCCCTGCCGGGCGTCGTGGGCGATCAGCTCGCGCACCGCCTCGGGGCGGGCGGCGAGGTCGGCGACGGGCAGCCAGCCGCCGCCGCGCCGGGGCGGGGCGCAGCGCACCGTCAGGACGGGGGTGAGTCCGGACAGCCGGTGGTACGAGGGGGCGCCCGGGGCGGTGGGGGCGGGGGTGCGCGCCCCGGTGGCGCGGGGGACGCGCGGCCTGGGGCCGGGCCGGGTGCTGCTCGCGGTCATGGACGGCCCCATCGGGTCGACCGGGGCGCCCATGGTCCGCCCGGCGGTGCCCGGCCGGGTGGTGGCGGCGCCGGACGCGGCCGGACCGGGGCATGGCGGTGCCCGGGGAACGGCAAGGCGACCTGGCCGGGGTACTGCTCCCCCCGGCCAGGTTAGCCTCACCTTAGCTGATCGTCCCCCCGGTCTCGCTGGTGATGCGCCCGTCCGGGGGAGCACCGGTTGTGCGGAGGGCGTTCAGCTGGCGCGCGAGCCAGACCGGCACGCCGCCCAGGGCGTCCACCAGCCGGGTCGCCTCGGCCCGCAGCCGCGCGGCCTCGGGCGGCTCGGACACCTCGGCGAGCGCCGCGAGCGCCGGCGCCACCCCCACCGTGAAGCCGAGTTGCTCGCGCAGCCGCAGGGAGGCGTCGAAGCCCTCCCGGGCGTTCCCGCGCTCCCCGCGCGAGAGCGCCAGCGCGGCCAGGTGCCGCCAGGTGTACGAGCGCAGCAGTTCGTCCCCGCGTTCGCCGGCGCCCTCGTGCGCCCGCCGGTAGGCGATCCAGGCGGCGCTGCGGTCGCGCAGCAGGTTCTCGGCGACCAGTCCGCGCCGGAAGTCCAGCAGTGGGCGGCCCGGGGCGTCCGGCGGCAGCAGGGCCGAGGTGCGGCCGAGCGCCGCCTGTGCCTCGTCCAGCCGGTCGCGCGGGCCGAGGACGCTCGCCACGTACGCGAGGAAGCCGCGGGCGCAGGCGGCGGCCGCGCGCTGCTCGGTGCCGGAGGCCAGGGCCTCCGCCAGGCGCAGCGCCTGTTCCGCCTGGGTCCAGTTCGCGGCGGTGAACAGGCATTGCTCGATGAGGAGTTCGGCCCGCCCCAGGGCCGCGTCCGGGTCGTGCTCGGCGGTCGGTCGCAGTAGTTCGGCGGCCTCCTGCCAGCACCCCCGGGACCTCAGCCGCCACACGGTGTCACCCGGCTCCTCCGCTGCCGCCCGCCCCCGCCCCTCCGGGTTGCTCGGGTCCCATCCGTGCTCCGACAACGCCACCTCCTTGTGTGCGCCATCCGGCATGGGCACGGACCTGCCCCTGAGGCCCTGTCGCCACGACCCGCACGCATGGCGACGACAGGGCGAAAGGCCCGCGCTGTGGCGGCAATTCAACACGGGGGTGAGCTTGTGCACCAGATCACGAGCGAAGGTTGTTGCTTTTGGAAGAGAAATGATCTAGGGGTGCGCGAGGGAAAGGGGCCGGAGGGGGCCGGTGGGGCGGCCCGGCGGGGCCGCCCGGTGGGTCAGGAGGTCCAGCCGGTCTCCATCAGGGCCTCGGCGGCGCCGTTCGCGGGCTGCGGCACGCCCGCCAGGTCCAGGCTGAACAGGGCCACCAGCAGCTGTTCGCCGCGCACGGTGGCCTGGTGCGAATAGCCCGCGAGGGTGAACATCGCGGCGGCCATCTCCTCGGCGTGCAGGGTCTGGAGCCAGAGGCACTCGACCGACTTCACGTCGGCGGGCTCGGTCCAGGTGTCCACCTGGGCGACCATCCGGCCGCCCAGCAGGGTGACCCCGTCGCGCTCCTGGGACTCGGTGAGCTCCAGGTCGTCGAAGCCGAGCCACTCCAGGTAGCGGGCGGCGGTGAACACCGCGTCCTGCGAGGTGCGCACCGGGTGCGGGCGGAACGGCGCGCGGTGGCGGAACGGGCGGGAGCGGCCGGTCGGGGACGGTGCGGGCGGGGCCGGGGCGGGCGCGTTCGCCGGGTGGGCCGGGAGCGGGCGGGCGGCCTGCGGGCCGGGGGCGGCGAGCGGGGCGGCGGTGCCGGTGCCCAGGCGGGTGGCGCGGTCCACCGGCAGCCGGACGGTGGCGCCGCAGTTGCAGGTGAACTCGGGCTGCGGCCACTGGTCGGAGCGGCCGCAGTGCGGGCAGCGCATGCTCAGCCAGGAGTCCTCCCAGGAGCGGAAGCGCACCTGCACCGGCACTCCGCCGCGCAGCAGCGGCACCTTGAGCGAGGCCCCGCACGGACAGGGGAGGGAGGGCGGTTCGTAGAGGTGCTCGCGGCGGCAGGCGGGGCAGCGGATCGCCCGGGCGCCACCGCCGGGCCCCGTCCGAGCGGGGTCGTGTCCGGTGAAGTCGTCGGGCAGTCCGGCCATCGCGGGCTCCGTCCGTCGGTGTCGGGTGGGTGGGACGTCTCCCATGCTCCCCGAAATGTCCGGCGCAGGACGCGGAATGGGGCAATCCTCAGGGACGGATCAGGGGATCCTGCCTGCTCGGGTAGGGAAGGAATCCTTCCGGAGGGGGATGCCCGGCGGGGCGGACCGGGACGTTCAGCCGGCGGACCAGCGGGCCAGGTCGGCGGGGGTGTCGAGGTCGTCCGGGGCGGCGACGTCGGCGCACTCGACCAGGACGAGCTCCGCCGCGTGCGCCGCCAGCAGGGCGCGGGCCCCGGCGTCGCCGCGGGCGCCCGCCGCCGCCTCGGCGAAGTGCCGGGCGCCGATCAGCACCGGGTGTCCGCGCCGCCCCTGGTAGGCCGCGGCGGCCAGTTCGGCGCCCGCCCGGTGGGCGGCCAGCAGCCGGGCCACCGCGGCCGGGGTGACGCCGGGGGTGTCCACCAGCATCACCAGTGCCGCCGAGGCGTGCGGCGGCAGCGCGGCCAGGCCGGCCCGCAGCGAGGAGCCCATGCCCTGCGCCCAGTCCGGGTTGCCGACCAGTCGGCAGCCCGGCAGGTGCGCGGTGGCCCGGACCCGTTCGCCCGCCGCGCCCAGCACCACCGTGACCTCCGTGCAGCCGCCGGCCCGGACCACCGCCACCGCGTGCTCCACCAGCGGCCGGCCCCGGTACCGGAGCAGCGCCTTGGGCCGCCCGCCGAGGCGCCGCCCGCCGCCGGCGGCGAGCACCAGGGCGGCGACCGGGCCCGGTCCGGCGGGTGTCGGCGCTGTCTGCATGGGGCCAGCCTGCCCGGTCGGGGCCGGGGCGCGCATTGTGGGAAGTTACAAGCGGAGGCGGTGCGCGGCGGCCGCGCCCCGGCGGTTCGGCCGCTGGCCGGGGCGGGCCCGGCCCGCCTGTACTGGGCCGATGAACACCGCCCCGTACAACACCGCCCCGCACAGCCCTGCCCCGCGCAGCCCCGCCCCGCACAGCCCTGACCCGCGCACCGCGCCTCCGTACGACACGCGACCGCACGACACCGAGGCCCGCGACCCCGCCCCGCCCCCGCTGGTGGACCGCTTCGGCCGGGTCCACACCGATCTGCGGGTCTCACTGACCGACCGCTGCAACCTGCGCTGCACCTACTGCATGCCGGCGGAGGGGCTGCCCTGGCTCGGGCGCGCCGGGCTGTTGGGGGACGACGAGGTGGTCCGGCTGGTGCGGATCGCGGTGGAGCGGCTGGGGGTGCGGTCGGTCCGGCTGACGGGCGGGGAGCCGTTGCTGCGGCGGGGGTTGGCGGGGCTGGTCGGGCGGATCGCCCCGCTGGGGGCCGAGGTGTCGTTGACCACGAACGGGATCGGGCTGGCGCGCGCGGCGGCCGGGCTGGCGGCGGCGGGGCTGGGGCGGGTGAACGTCAGCCTGGACACGCTGCGTCCGGAGCGCTTCGCCGCGATCACCCGCCGGGACCGCATCGGTGACGTGCTCGCGGGGCTGGCGGCGGCGAGGGCGGCGGGGCTGGGGCCGGTGAAGGTGAACGCGGTGCCGGTGCGCGGGGTCAACGACGACGAGATCGTGGAGCTGGTGGAGTTCGCCGTCGGGCACGGGTACCGGATGCGGTTCATCGAGTCCATGCCGCTGGACGCGCAAGGGGCGTGGGACCGTTCGGCGATGGTGACGGCGGCGGAGGTCCTGGCGGCGCTGGGGGAGCGGTTCGACCTCGTCCCCGTCGGCCGGTCCGGCAACGCCCCGGCGGAGGAGTGGCGGATCGCCGGTACGGACGCGGTCGTCGGCGTGATCGCCTCCGTCACCCGGCCGTTCTGCGGCGGCTGCGACCGGGTGCGGCTGACGGCGGACGGGCAGTTGCGCGCCTGTCTGTTCGCGACGGAGGAGTCGGACCTGCGGGCACTGCTGCGCGGCGGGGCGGACGACGCGGCGATCGAGGCGGCCTGGCGGGCCGCGGTGGCGGGCAAGGGGCCCGGACACGCCGTCGGCAGCGCGGAGTTCGTCCGGCCCGACCGCCCGATGTCCGCCATCGGCGGCTGACGGCGCGGCCGGGGCTGGGGCCCGGACCAGGGCATGAGCGGGTGTGAGCTTCGACATGCTCGGCGGGATCGCGTGGCGTCGGCTTGACCTGCCCCCGGGCGGCTGGTCTGCTGGCTTGCCGTCAACCCGCCCCTGACCTCCGGAGTTCCCCGTGCCCGCCCGCCGCTCCACCCTGTCCGCCGCCACCGTGTTCCTGATATGCGCGCTCGCGCTGGTCGGCTGGCTGATCGGCGGCCGCGACCACAAGTCGACCGGCCCCAAGGCCAACGGCGGCACCGCCGCCGCCGGGGCCACCGGCACCAGCCCGCTGCAGAACCCGGACGGCACCAAGCCCGGCCTGGCGCCGCTGACCACCCCCGAGGAGCAGAAGGCCGGCCGGGACGTCATCGCCAAGGTGACCACCGCCGCCGTCGGCACCAAGGACGGCTACGACCGCAACGAGTTCGGCCCCGCCTGGACGGACAACGTCGAGGGCGTCCCGTTCGGCGGCAACAAGTGCGACACCCGCAACGACCTGCTGGCCCGCGACGGCACCGCCGTCGAGCACAAGGACGGCTCGGACTGCACGGTCACCGCGATGACCATCTGGGACCCGTACACCGGCAAGAGCGTCCAGTGGACCAAGCAGCAGGCCTCCAAGATCCAGATCGACCACGTGATGCCGCTCTCCTACGACTGGCAGATGGGCGCCAGCAAGTGGGACAAGGCCAAGCGCGTCCAGATCGCCAACGACCCGCTGAACCTGATCCCCGCCGACGGCTCGCAGAACGCCTCCAAGGGCGACTCCGGCCCGGCCTCCTGGCTGCCCGCCAACACCGAGATCCGCTGCTCCTACGCGGTGCGCTTCGCCCAGGTCTCGCTGAAGTACCAGCTGCCCGTCACCGAGGCCGACAAGAAGACCATGCTCCAGCTGTGCGGCGGCTGACGAAACGTCAATCCCCGCCCTCGAAGGGCGGGCGCGGTGTGCCCCCGGTGACGGCCGGGCGCGGGCCGGGTGGTATTCGTGGGCGGTGGCCCCGATGATCTCCCCGCTCCCCCGGTCGGCCGGGCGCGCCGTGCCCGCCCTCGCCGCCGCCCTCGCCCTCGCCCTGTCGAGCGGCTGCACGGGCGCCGCCCGCCCGGCCGTCCGCCCGCCGCTGGACGAACGGGTCGCCGCCACCGCGGCCCCCGCCCTGCGCGCGCTCTACGACCAGCGGATCGACTGGCGGAACTGCCCCGGCGAGGACGACGGCGACCAGGACGCGGCCGCCGTGCGGTGCGCCACCCTCAAGGTCCCGCTGGACTACGCCGACCCGGGCGGCCGCACCGTCGACGTCGCCCTCGCCAAGGTGCCCGCCGCCGACCCGAAGCGGCGGCTCGGCGCCCTGCTGCTCAACCCCGGCGGCCCCGGCAACTCCGGTGTCGACATGGTCCGTTGGGGCTGGCAGAGCTACCAGGGGCCGCTGCACGACCGGTACGACCTGGTCGGCTTCGACCCGCGCGGCGCCGGCGACACCACCCCCGTCCACTGCCTGGACGACCGCACCCGCGACCAGTGGAACGCCACCGACGACCCGGCCTACGACCACGCCCGGATCCTCGCCGAGGCCTGCCGCGCCCGGCACGCCGACCTGCTCCCGCACCTCGGCACCCGCGACACCGCCCGCGACCTCGACGTGCTGCGCGGCGCCCTCGGCGAGCGCCGGCTGGACTTCCTCGGCTTCTCCTACGGCACCCACCTCGGCGCCCGCTACGCCGAGGAGTTCCCCGAGCGCACCGGCCGGCTCGTCCTCGACGGCGCCGTCGACCACAGCGCCCCCGCGGCGCGGCTCGGCATCGAAGCCGCCGTCGCCGCCGAGACCGGGCTCCGGGCCTTCGCCGCCGCCTGCGCCACCGAGGACGGGCCGGCCTGCCCGCTCGGCGCCGACCCGGCCGCCGCCCCGCAGCGCCTCGCCCGCTTCCTCGACGGCCTGCGCGACCACCCGCTGCGCGCCGCCGACGGCCGGACCCTCACCGCCGCGCTCGGCTGGGTCGCCGCCCTGGACGTGCTCTCCGACGGCCGCCGCTCGTGGCCCCGGCTGCGCGAGGCCCTCGAACCGGCCGTCACCCGGGGCGACGCCGACGGTCTGCTCGCCCTCGCCGACGGCGCCGACGGCCGCGGCGAGGACGGCCGCTACCGGACCCCGGCCGACGCCTTCGCCGCCATCTCCTGTGCGGACGGCCCGCCGCCGCCCACCGAGGCGGAGCTGCGCCCGGCCCTCGCCGAACTCGCCGCCCGCGCCCCGCTGACCAGCGGGCACGACCCGGTCGGCACCTTGCTCGAAGCGGACTGCCGCCCCTGGCCGTACCGTCCGGCCGAGCCGCCGCGACCGGTCCGGGCGCCGGGCAGCGCCCCGCTCCTGGTGATCGGCTCCACCGCCGACCCGGTCACCCCGTACGCCTGGGCCGAGCGGCTCTCCGCCGGACTGGAGCACGGCGTGCTGCTCACCCGGGAGGGCGACGGGCACACCGCGTACGACAAGAGCGGCTGCGTCCGGGCGGCCGTGACGGCGTTCCTGGTGGACGGGCGGCTGCCGGCGGCGGGCACCCATTGCGGGTCGGACTGAGGGCGCCAGGGTCCGGATGTGCTCGGCGGGGGTCGGCCGGGGACAGCGCGGAGGG
>NZ_JBHVEU010000178.1:0-16477 GCF_042802075.1 Kitasatospora sp. NPDC057518 | reverse complement strand
GTCGTGCGGTGACCGCGTCGACCGCGGCGACTACGGGACGATGACCAGGCGCTTGTGCCCGGTGTCCTCGGCCTGCCAGGCCTGCTCGATCTCCGCCAGCGGCACGGCCCGGGTGTCGATCCGGATCTCACCGGCGGCGGCGCCCGCCATCAGGCGGTTGAACATGTCCAGGAACGCCTGCGGCGGCGGGAAGCCGCCGCCCACGATGGTCAGGCCCGCGCTGCGGATCGTGCCGGCCGACAGCTCGATGGTGGCGCCCGCCGACTCGCCGATCTGCACCAGCCGGGGGCCGGAGCTCTTCAGGTGGAAGTCCTTGCGGGTCATCGCGGTCAGCAGCGCCTCGGTCGGCTTGCCCCACAGGTAGTCCAGGATCACGTCGTACCCGGTGTCGCCGGCCGCGGCGGCGAAGGCCTCGGCCATCTCCTCCTGGGTGCCGTTCAGCGGGACGGTGGCGTCCGCGCCGTACTCGCCCAGGGTGTCCAGGACCTCCTGGTTGCGGCCGGCGGCGACGACCCGTCCGGCGCCCAGGTGCTTGGCGATCTGGATGGCGAGCTTGCCGGCGGCGCCGGTGGCGCCCAGCACCAGGACGGTCTCGCCGGGCTGCAGCTTGGCGGCGTGCTCCAGCGGTATCCACGAGGAGAGCGCCGGGTTGGGCAGCGCGGCGGCGGTGAGGTCGTCCACGCCGTCCGGCACCGGCCAGGTGAACGGGGCGCGGGCGACGGTCAGTTGCGCCATCGAGCCGTACGGCTTGCGGGCCCCGCCGAAGAACACCCGGCTGCCGTCCTCCAGTCGGCCGACGCCGTCCAGGCCGACCACCGCGGGCAGGTTGTCGGAGCTGGCGAAGTGGCCGCCGCCGGCGACCGCCTTGGTGGAGGGGTTGAGCGCGGCCGCCAGGACCTGGACGAGCACCTCGCCCTCGCCCGCGGTCGGCTCGGGGAACCGCTCGAAGCGGGGCGGCTTGCCGAGCGTGTGGAGGACTGCGGCGTCCATGGTGCTACTCCATTCACAGGTGATCGGGCCGAACGTACGCCGGTCCCCGGCCGAGGGCGGCCGGGGACCGGGGAAAACATCAGTTGATCAGACCGGCTTCCTTGGCCGCCAGTTCGAGCTCGGCGGGGGAGCCGGTGAAGATGGTGCGGACGTGCTCGGTGACGGCCTCGACCGGCCAGTCCCACCAGGCGATCCGGGCGAGCCGGTCGATGTCCGCGTCCTCGAAGCGCTTCTTGATCAGCTTGCCGGGGTTGCCGCCGACCACGCCGTAGGCCGGCACGTCGGAGGTGACCACGGCCCGGGTGCCGATGATCGCGCCGTCGCCGATCGTCACGCCCGGCATGATCACGGCCTCCCGGCCGATCCACACGTCGTTGCCGATGACGGTGTCGCCGCGGCTGGCGACGGTAGCCAGCGCGTCCACCGTCCGCGCGGTCCAGTCCCCGCCGAACATGAAGAACGGGTAGGTGGTGGAGCCGATCATCGGGTGGTTGGCGGCCGGCATGATGAACTGGGCGCCGGTGCCGATGGCGCAGTACTTGCCGATCACCAGCTTCTCGGGCCCGAAGTTGTAGAGCACGTTCCGGGTCTCGAACGCCGCCGGGTCGTCGATGTCGGCGTAGTAGGTGAATTCCCCCACCTCGATCAGCGGGGAGCTGATCAGGTTCTTCAGGAACACCACCTTGTTGTCCATTCCCGGAAGGTACGTCTGGGAAGGGTCGGGGCTGACGGGCATGGCCTCTCCTCGTGCGGGACTATGCCTTGACGGCGGTGACGAACAGGAAGTTTCCGGGGCCGGACAGGTCGTGCACGGTCATCCCGGCGTCGGCCAGCCAGCCGGTGAGCTGCTCCGGGTCGAAGGAGCCGCGGTGCGCCTGGCGCTCCAGCCGGCTCTGGAACTGTCGGTAGAGCGGGTCTGCGGCCTGACGGAAGGTCATGACCGTGAAGGTGCCGCCCGGGCGCAGGCAGCGGCCGACCTCGCGGATCGCCCGCTCCGGGTCGGGGATGGCCTGCAGCGCGTTCCAGCAGTTCACCCCGCCCAGCGAGGCGTCCTCGAACGGCAGTTCCAGGGCGCTGCCGCGGACGGTGAGGACCCGGTCCAGCTTGGCCCGCAGCTGGGCCAGCATCTCGGCGGAGAGGTCCAGCGCGATCACCCGCTCCTCGCCGAGCGAACGGGCCAGCACCCTGGTCCAGCGGCCGGCGCCGGCCGCCAGGTCGAGCACCGGGCCGTCGACCGGCCGGACGTGCTCGCTGAGGTAGGCGTCCTCGTCGTCGAGCGACACCCAGCCGCCCCAGTTGGCGCCCATGATCCGGACGAACCCGGCCCGCAGGCCGCGCTCGTACCGGCCGGCCAGCAGCGGGTCGCTCGGGCCGGACGGCTGGTCGTGGAAGTCCAACAGCCCGTCCACCGACGGGAATACGGCCTCGCAGCCGGTGCAGACGGCGGCCTCGGTGCCGCCGGCCAGCGGCTGTCGGCAGCGCGGGCAGCGGACGGCCCGGGCGTGGCCCCGCAGGACGTCCGCGGCCGGGGACGGCTCGGCGGTCCGCTCCTCCTCGGGGGCGGGCACCACGAACGGGGACACCGTGGCGCCGTGCTCGCAGGCCCAGACCGCCTTGGCGCCGGAGTAGGCCAGCAGCGCCCGGGTCTCGGTCGCCCACAGCTCGGCGGTGCGCTCGGCGGGCAGGCCGAGCCACTGGTCGAGCGCGGGGGCGGTGGCCCGCTCCTGCTCGGTCAGGCCCCAGACGGCGGGGGAGGGGAAGACCCGGCCGAGGTTCCACCGGGTCGCGGCGTCCGCGGTCTCCCACGGCTGGAGGCAGCGGGCCAGCCGGGACAGGTCGTCCCGGTCCACCCCGGTGCCGGGGAGGGCGGCGAGGATCCGCTCGCCGTCCTCGGGGAAGTGGCCCAGCAGGAAGAACAGGGCGGCGCCGCGACCGGCGTCCGTCCCGCTGTCCGACAGCAGCCGGAGGTAGCGGTCCAGGCCGGCCCGGACGGCCTCGTGGGCGGGGAAGCCGCCGTCCGGGCCGGCGGCCTCGGCCAGCAGCCCGAGCAGCAGGGCGAGCCTGGCCTGGTGTGCGGGCGGGACGGTGTCCAGCGCGTCCAGCAGGGCCGGAATTCCGGCGAGCGCGTCCGGGCGGAGGGAACCGTCCGCCTGGAATTCCGCGGCGAGCCGGCGGAATACGCCGTCGAGTTCGGCGGGGGTCGAGCCGGTGAATTCGTCGATCGTGGCGCGCGCGACCGAAATCGCGCTCGTGTCACTCATGGTGCGGAGCCTACCCGTCCCGGTCTGCGAGGCAGATCCGAATATGGTGCGAGAAGCGTGTTCTGAGGGGAATTCAGGGGGTGTAGGGGGGTGTTAGGGGATGAGCAGGACGCGGCCGCTGGTGCGGCGCTCCTCGACGGCGGCGTGCGCCTCGGCGGCCCGGCCGAGCGGGAAGCGGGAGTCGATCCGGACGGTCAGCTTCCCCTCGCGCATCCACTGGAAGCAGCGCTCCAGGAAGTTCAGCGGCGGCCACGACTCGTCGAAGAAGTGCGGCAGGCAGAAGCGGGTGACGAACAGCGAGCCCTTGTCGTTCAGCGTCATCAGGTCCAGCGGCGGGACGAAGCCGCTCGCCTGGCCGAAGTTGATCAGGTAGCCGCGCGGGGCCAGGCTGTCGAGGTTCGCCTCGAAGGTGTCCTTGCCGACCGCGTCGTAGACCACCCGGACGCCCTCGCCGCCGGTGATCCGCTTGACCTCGGCGGCCACGTCCTCGGTGTCGCCGGAGACGATCACCGCCTCGGCGCCGGCCTCCTTGGCGACGACGGCCTTCTCCTCGGCGGAGACCACGCCGATGACCCGCGCGCCGCGCATCCGGGCGAACTGGGTGATCAGCGTGCCCACGCCGCCGGCCGCCGACTGCACCAGGGCCCAGTCGCCCTCGGCCAGCGGGTACGCCTCGTGGGTCAGCTTGTACGCGAGCAGGCCCTGCACCGGCAGGCCGGCCGCCTCGCCGAGGTCGATGTCCTCCGGCACCGGGATCAACTGAGCGGCGGGGGCGATGACATGGCTCGCGTACGAGCCGGCCGCCAGGGCCCAGGCGACCCGGTCGCCGACCCGCACGCCGGTCACGTCCGGGCCGAGCGCCTCGACGTAGCCGGAGCCCTGGTAGCCGGGCTCCAGCGGGAGCGCGGCGTCGGCCCGGTAGTAGTCGCGCTTGGCGAGGTCGCCGCGCCGGTTGAGGATGTCGAAGAAGGTGACGGCCGCGGCGTGGGTGCGCAGCAGCACCTGTCCCGGGCCGGGCTCGGGCAGTTCGAGGTCCTCCAGCTCCAGCACCTCGGGGCCGCCGTAGGCGTGCTGACGGATGATCTTCATGGCGGGTGTCACTCTCTCTGGGAACGGGTGGCGTGTGAACTGACGGACCGTCAGCGAGGCTTGGCGTTCAGGTAGTTGCTGAAGGCCTTGATCTGGAAGCGCTGGAACCCGGTGAAGGAGATGCCGTCCTTGGAGCGCTTGAAGAGGCCGGGCACCGACTGGCCCTGCTTCCCGGTCGCCGCGGCGTAGTGGTAGAGCATCTTGACCCGGCGGCGGCGGATCTTCTCGTAGCGGCGCAGCAGTTCGGCGGGGGAGCCCTGGCCGGACAGCGCCCGCCCGATCACCCAGGCGTCCTCCAGCGCCTGGTTGGCGCCCATGCCGGTGCGCGGCGGGACGGCGTGCACCGAGTCGCCGAGCAGCGTCACCGGGCCGCGCCCCCACACCTTGGGGACCTGGTGCAGGATGTGCGGGAAGACCTGGACGTCCTCGTCGCTGATCGACTCCAGCAGCTCGGGCAGCGGGGAGGAGAAGCCGGCGAACCGGGCCCGCAGGTTGGCCACCGCGGACTGCGGCCGGCCGTCGGCGCCGATCGGGCCGGTGCCGTCGGGGGAGCCGGGCGCGCCGGGCGGGACCGCGTCGCCGTCCGCCCACGGCGTCTCGAAGGCCCAGTAGAGCATGGACTCGCCGAGCGGGTGCATCACGCACAGGCCGTGCTCGCCGGCCATGGTCTGCACCCGGTTGCTGTTGGTCAGCTCCACCGGCAGCGGGGTGGTGCCGTGCCAGGTCGCCCAGCCGGTGTGCTCGGCCGGCGAGAAGCCGAAGAGGTGCTTGCGGACGAAGGAGCGGTGGCCGTCCGCGCCGATCAGCACGTCGGCCTCGATCCGCCGGCCGTCCTCGAAGGTGATCGCGACCGGCCCGTCCGTCCCCGGCGCGGGCTCGTCGATGACGGTGGCGCGGGCGCCGAACCGCAGCACGCCCGGCGGCAGCGCGGCGGCCAGCACCTCGACCAGCTCGCTGCGGCGGATCACCTTGTTCGGCGAGCCGAAGTCGCGCGCGATCCGGTCGAGGTCGACCTTGACCAGCGGCTGGCCGGTCTCCGAGGTGATGTCCACCCGGTCGAGGCGGTGGCCGAGGTCGGTGTGGTCGATGCCCAGCTGGGTCAGGATGCCCGTGGCGTTCGGCCACAGGATCACCCCGTAGCCGCCCTTGCGGAGCTCGTCCGCCTGCTCGTAGAGCTCGACCTGGTGGCCGGAGCGGGTGAGCGCCAGGGCGGAGGCGACGCCGCCGAGCCCTGCACCGATGATGACGATCTTCATGAGCTGTCTCCTGAGGAGGTTCGAACGGTGGATCAGCGGCCGGCCGTCAGAGGGGTCTGAGGGCGGGCTCGACGGCGTCGGCCAGCCACGCCAGCACGGTGCGCGCGGTGGTGTCGGAGTGGTCCTCCAGGACCGAGAAGTGGTCGCCGGGGGTGTCCAGGGCGGTGTGCGGGAGCGACCAGACGGCCTGCCAGCCGGCCGACTCCCGGATCTCCTCGGTCCACGGGTCGGCCGCCCGCACCAGCAGGGTCGGTACGGCGATCCGCTCCGGGCGCCAGCCGGCGAAGAGCCGGTGGTACGCGCCCATCGCGGCCAGCCGGGTGTCGTCGGCGAGCGCGAAGGCCGACTCGCGGTCCTTCATCGCGGCGGACATCGACGGCTCCAGCAGCGGCAGTTGGTCGTAGTCCGGGTCGTAGCTGTCGACCAGGGCCAGCCCGGCCGGGCCCGTACCGAGCCGCTCCAGCCGGGCGGCGACCGCGTGCGCGATCCAGCCGCCGGCCGAGCGGCCGACCAGGACGAACGGCCGGCCGCCGGTGTGCCGGAGCACCGACCCGGCGTGCAGGCCGGCCAGCGCGTCCAGGTCGGCGGGCGGCAGCTCGCCGGCCAGGAAGCCCGGCTGGGGCAGCACCAGGACCTCGCGGCGGCCGCGGCAGGCGGCGGCGAACCGGGCGTACTCGTGCGGGCCGGAGACCGGGCCGAAGGACGGCAGGCAGACCAGCACCGGGCCGTCCGGGCTCTGCGCGAGCCGGACCGGCTCGGCGGCCGGGGCCTCCTCGGCGGTCCGGAACGAGGGCCGGCAGCCGGCGGCGGCCTTGAGCAGGTCCAGCGCGGCCATCGAGGAACCCTGCTCGCAGGCCTGCCAGTAGAGCGTCGCCAGCGGGCCGTCCGGCTCGGTACCGGCCACGGCGGCGTCCGCCTCAGCGGCCCGCCCGTCGGCGTGGGCGTCGGCCCGCTCGGCGAGGCGCTCGCGCAGGTGGGCGGCGAGCAGCGCCGGGGAGGGCTGGTCGTAGATCAGGCTGGTGGCCAGCCGGAGCCCGGTGGCCGCGCCCAGCTGGTTGCGCAGCGCCAGCGCCGTCAGCGAGTCGAAGCCGAGTTCGAGGAACCGCCGCCCCGGGTCGACCTGTTCGGGCCCCGCGTGGCCGAGCACCCCGGCCACCGCGCCGCGCACCAGGTCGAGCAGGATCCGCTCCCGCTCCACCTCCCCGGCGTCCGCCAGCCGCCCGGCCAGCCGCTCGGCGGCGGACGGGCCCGCGGTGTCCTCGGGGAACTCCCCGGCCGGCTCCTGGCGCCGGGACGGCGCACCGGCCGCCAGATCGCGCAGCAGTGCGGGCAGCGGCCCGGGAGCGGCCCGGCGGCGGATGGCGGGCAGGTCCAGGCGGGCGGTCACCAGGGTGGCGTCCCCGGCCGCCAGCGCGGCGTCGAACAGGGCCAGGCCCTCGGCGGAGGAGAGCGGGGCCACCCCGCCGCGGACCATTCGGGACAGCTCCGCCTCGTCCAGCCCGCCGGTCATGCCGCTGGGCTGCGCCCACAGGCCCCAGGCGAGCGACTGCGCGGGCAGGCCCCGGGAGCAGCGGCGCTCGGCGAGCGCGTCGAGGAAGGCGTTGGCCGCGCCGTAGCTGGTCTGGCCGGCGCTGCCGAGGGTGGCGGCGGCGGAGGAGAACAGGACGAAGGCGGCCAGGTCGTGGCCGGCCGTCAGGTCGTTCAGGTGGACGGCGGCGTCGACCTTCGGGCGGAGCACGGTGTCCACCCGCTCGGGGGTGAGCGAGTCCAGGATGCCGTCGTCGAGGACGCCGGCGGTGTGGATGACGGCGGCGAGGGGGTGGTCGGTGGGGATGTCGGCGAGCAGGGCTGAGAGTTGGTGGCGGTCGGCGGTGTCGCAGGCGGTGACGGTGACGGTGGCGCCGAGGGCGGTGAGTTCGGTGGTGAGCTCGGCGGCGCCGGGGGCGTCGGGTCCGCTGCGGCTGGTGAGCAGCAGGTGGCGGGCGCCGTGGTCGGTGACGAGGTGGCGGGCGAGCAGGGCGCCGAGGGTGCCGGTGCCGCCGGTGACCAGCACCGTCCCGGCCGGGTCGATCGGGCGGGCCGGCTCGTGGGGGACGGGCAGCAGGCGGGCCGCGTGCGGAACGCCGTCGCGGATCACCAGCTGGGGCTCGTCGGTGGCCAGGGCGGCGGGGATCGCCGCGGCGGAGGCGGCGGAGTCGTCCAGGTCGAGCAGGGCGAACTGGCCCGGGTACTCCGCCTGGGCGGAGCGGACCAGCCCCCACACCGGGGCCAGGGCGAGGTCGTCCAGGCCGGGGCCGGCGGCGCGGCGGGTGGCCAGGACGAGGCGGGAGGCGGCCAGCCGGGGTTCGGCGAGCCAGGCGCGGAGCAGGTCGAGGGTTCCGTTGACGGCGGCGCGGACGGCCGTCGGCAGCCCGGCGTCCGGGCCCGCCGCGGCGGGCAGGTGGTAGAGGACGGTGGCGGGGACGGCCTCGGCGGCGGCGAGGGCGGCCAGGTCGGTGTACGGGACCAGCCCGTCGGTGGAGCCGGGCCCGGCGTTGAGGACGGCGATCGGGCCGTCCGGGCGGCCGGTGCGGGCGCCCCCGACGGGCCGCCAGACCGTCCGGAACAGGGCGCCGGCCGAGGCGTCCTCGCGGGGCCCCTCCAGCCAGTAGCGGCCGCGCTGGAAGGGGTAGGTGGGCAGGTCGACCCGGCGGGCCCCGGCGAGGGCGGGGGAGAAGTCGACCGGGACGCCCCGGACGTGCAGGCGGGCGGCGGAGGCCAGGAAGGCGGTCGGGCCGCCGTGGTCGCGGCGGAGCGTGCCGCAGATGACGGTGGGCGCGGCCGTCTCGTCCAGGGTCTCCTGGAGTCCGGGGGTGAGGACGGGGTGGGGGCTGATCTCGACGAAGGTGGTGAAGCCCTCGGCGAGCAGGGCGCGGACGGCCTCCTCCAACCGGACGGTCCGGCGCAGGTTGCGGTACCAGTAGGCGGCGTCCATCGTCGTGGTGTCCAGCCACCGGTTGTCGACGGTGGAGTGGAAGGGGATGTCGGCGCCGCGCGGGGTGACGGGAGCGAGCAGGGTGAGCAGGTCGTCCTGGATCCGCTCGACGTGGGCGGAGTGGGAGGCGTAGTCGACGGGGATGCGGCGGGCGCGGATGCCGTCGGTGGTGAAGCGTTCGACGAGTTCGTCGAGGGCGTCGGCGTCTCCGGCGACGACGGTGGAGCTGGGGCCGTTGACGGCGGCGATCGAGATGCGGTCGTGCCAGGGGGTGAGGTCGATGTCCTGGGCGGGTTGGGCGATGGAGACCATGCCGCCGTTTCCGGCGATGGCGGTGATGGCCTGGGAGCGCAGGGCCACGACCCGGGCGCCGTCCTGGAGGGAGAGGGCGCCGGCGACGGTGGCGGCGGCGATCTCGCCCTGGGAGTGGCCGATGACGGCGTCGGGCTCGATGCCGTACGCCTGCCAGAGGGCGGCGAGGGAGACCATGACGGCCCACAGGGCGGGCTGGACGACGTCGACCCGGTCGTAGCCGGGGGCGCCCTCGGCGCCGCGCAGGACGTCGACGAGCTTCCAGTCGGTGAACTCGGCTAGGGCGTCGGCGCATTCGGTGATCCGCGCGGCGAACACCGGCTCGCTGTCGAGGAGTTCGACGGCCATTCCGACCCACTGCGAGCCCTGCCCGGGGAACACGAACACCGTCCGGCCGGTCACGTCCGCCGTGCCGGCCACCACGGCGGCCGGGTCCTGCCCGGCGGCGTAGGCGGCGAGCGCGGTCCGGTCGGCGCCGACCACCACCGCGCGGTGGGGGAAGGCGGAGCGGCCGGTGGCCAGCGAGTGGGCGACGTCGACGGCCGCGAGCGCGGGATGGGCGTCCAGGTGCTCGGCGAGGCGCCCGGCCTGGGCCCGTACGGCGGCCTCGGTGCGGCCGGCCAGCAGCCACGGGGCGCCGGTGCCGGCCGACGGGGTCTGCCCCTCGGCGGGCTGCTCGGTGGGCTGCTCCTCCGGGGCCTGCTCGACGATGACGTGGGCGTTGGTGCCGCTGATCCCGAAGGAGGAGACGCCGGCCCGGCGCGGGCGGCCGGTCTCCGGCCACTCCCGCTCCTCGGTCAGCAGCTCCACCGCGCCCGCCGACCAGTCCACGTGCGGGGTCGGCTGGTCCACGTGCAGGGTCCGGGGCAGGACGCCGTGCTGCATGGCCAGCACCGTCTTGATCACCCCGGCCACCCCGGCCGCGCTCTGGGTGTGGCCGATGTTGGACTTCACCGAGCCCAGCAGCAGCGGGAGTTCACGGTCCTGGCCGTAGGCGGCGAGCAGCGCCTGGGCCTCGATCGGGTCGCCGAGGGTGGTGCCGGTGCCGTGCGCCTCGACGGCGTCCACGTCGGCGGCGGTGAGGCCGGCGGAGAGCAGGGCCTGGCGGATCACCCGCTCCTGCGCCGGGCCGTTGGGCGCGGTGAGCCCGTTGGAGGCGCCGTCCTGGTTGACGGCGCTGCCGCGCAGCACGGCGAGCACCGGGTGCCCGTTGCGCCGCGCGTCGGAGAGCCGCTCCAGCATCAGCATGCCGACGCCCTCGGAGAACCCGGTGCCGTCCGCCGCGTCCGCGAAGGCCTTGCACCGGCCGTCCGCCGCCAGGCCCTTCTGCCGGGTGAACTCCACGAACAGTCCGGGCGTGGACATCACCGCGACGCCGCCCGCCAGGGCCAGGTCGCAGCCCCGGCGGCGCAGCTCCTGGACCGCCAGGTGGATCGTCACCAGCGAGGAGGAGCAGGCGGTGTCCACGGTGACGGCCGGGCCCTCCAGGCCCAGCGCGTACGAGACCCGGCCGGTGGCGACGCTGCCCGCGCTGCCGTTGCCCAGGTAGGCGGCGACCTCGTCGGGCACCTCGTCCAGCCGGGCGGCGTAGTCGTGGTACATCACGCCGGCGAACACGCCGGTCCGGCTGCCGCGCAGGGTGAGCGGGTCGATGCCGGACCGCTCGACGGCCTCCCAGGAGGTCTCCAACAGCAGTCGCTGCTGCGGGTCCATGGCGAGGGCCTCGCGCGGGCCGATGCCGAAGAAGCCGGGGTCGAACTCGGCGGCGTCGTAGAGGAACCCGCCCTGGGCGGTGGCGCTCTGCTCGCCGAGGTCCCAGCCGCGGTCGGCGGGGAACGGCCCGATGCCGTCGCCGCCCTCGGTGAGCAGCCGCCAGAAGTCCTCGGGCGTGCGCACCCCGCCGGGCAGCCGGCAGGCCATGCCGGTGACGGCGATCGGCTCGTCGGCGATCGCCGACAGCCGCTCGTTCTGCTTCCTGAGCCGCTCGTTGTCCTTGATCGAGGCGCGCAGCGCCTCGACGATCCGCTCCGGCGGGGTAGTCATGCTGTCCTCTTCCTCAGACGCCTGCGGGGTCCACCGAGGTGCCCAGCGCCAGTTCGACCAGGTCCGTGATGTCCATGCCGTCGATCTCGGCCGCCCGGGCCTCCTCGGCGGCCTGCTCCTCGGCGGTGCCGCCGCCGGTGCCGCCGTCGGCCTCCGCCTCGGGCAGCAGCAGCGCCCGCATCCGCTCGGCCAGCGCGCCGGCCGTCGGGTAGTCGAAGACCGCCGTCGCGGGCAGCCGCAGACCGGAGGCCTGGTAGAGCCGGTTGCGCAGCTCCACGGCCGTCACCGAGTCGAACCCGAGCTTGCTGAACGGGAGTTCGGGGTCGACCTGCTCGGCCGAGGAGTGCCCGAGCACCCCGGCGATCTGGGCCCGGACCAGGTCGAGCGCGGCACGGCGGCGGTCGGCCCCGGAGAGCGCGGCCAGCCGTTCGGCCAGCCGGCCGCCGTCCTCCCCGGTACGGGACCGGGCGGCGCGCCGCGCGGCGGGCCGGACCAGCGCGCGCAGCAGGTGCGGCACCGGGGTCCGCCCGCGCAGCACCGCGAGGTCGAGCGCGGCCGGCACCACCAGCGGGGCGGGGACGGCCAGCGCCTCGTCGAACAGGGCGAGCCCGTCCCGCTCGGACAGCGGCACCGTGCCGCCCCGGCTCATCCGCTCCAGCTCGGCCTCGCCCAGGTGGCCGGTCATGCCGCTGGGCTGCGCCCACAGGCCCCAGGCCAGCGACTGCGCGGGCCGCCCGGCCGCCCGGCGGCGCGCCGCGAGCGAGTCCAGGTAGGCGTTGGCGGCGGCGTAGTTGCCCTGGCCGGGGCTGCTGAAGGTGGCGGCGGCGGAGGAGAACAGGACGAAGGCGGCCAGGTCCAGCTCCGCGGTCAGCTCGTCCAGGTGCGCGGCGGCGTCGAGCTTGGGCCGCAGCACCCGGGCGAGGGCCTCGGGCGTCAGGGTCTCGACCACGGCGTCGTCGAGGACGCCGGCGGTGTGGACGACGGCGGTGAGGGGGTGGTCGGTGGGGATGTCGGCGAGCAGTGCGGCGAGTCGGTCGCGGTCGGCGGTGTCGCAGGCGGTGACGGTGACGGTGGCGCCGAGTTCGGTGAGTTCGGTGGTGAGCTCGGCGGCGCCGGGGGCGTCGGGGCCGCTGCGGCTGGTGAGCAGCAGGTGGCGGGCGCCGTGTTCGGTGACGAGGTGGCGGGCGAGCAGGGCGCCGAGGGTGCCGGTGCCGCCGGTGATCAGGACCGTCCCGGCCGGGTCGAGCGGACGGACGTCGGCGGTCGGGGTGGCCCGGACCAGCCGGGGGGCGAACAACTCGCCCTCTCGGACGGCCAGTTGCGGCTCGCCGCTGGCCAGCGCGGCGGGCAGGGCGGCGGCCGCGTCGGCGGTGCCGTCGAGGTCGACCAAGACGAACCGGTCGGGGTGCTCCGCCTGCGCGGAGCGGAGCAGGCCCCAGAGCGGGGCGTGGACCAGGCCGGGCACCGGGTCGCCGGGGGCGGCGGCGACCGCGCCCCCGGTCAGCACGGCCAGCCGCGTCCCGGCGAACCGCTCGTCGGCGAGGAACTCCTGGAGAAGGCCGAGGACTTCACCGGTCACCCGGTGGGCTTCCGCCGGGGACCCGCCGTCGGCCGGCGGGGCGGGCAGGAGCAGGACCTCCGGTCCGCAGGCGGCCCCGGCCAGGGAGTCCAGGCGGTCGAGTCCGGCCAGGCCGTCCAGCCGGAGCCCGGGGACGGCCCGGTCATCGCCGAGCACCGCCCAGCGCTCCGCCCGCCCGCCGTCGCCCGGCGCGACCCGGGCCCACTCGACCCGGAAGAGCGCGTCCCGCTGCCCGCGCCGGGCGGCCCGCAGCTGACCGGCGGAGATCGTCCGGACGGCCAGCGAGGCCACCGAGGCGACGGGGGCGCCGGTCTCGTCGAACAGGGCCAGCGACACCGAGTCCGGCCCGGTGGGGGAGACCGTCACCCGCAGCGCCGTGGCGCCGGTGCCGTGCAGGCGGACGCCGCTCCAGGCGAACGGCAGGCCGTTGCCCTCGGCCGCGCCCTCCCGGTGGGCCAGCCCCATGCCGTGCAGGGCGGCGTCCATCAGCGCGGGGTGCAGGCCGAAGCGGTCCGCGTCGGCGTGCGCCTGCCGCGGCAGCCGGACCTCGGTGTGCACCTGCTCGCCGAGCCGCCAGGCCCGGGTCAGGCCCCGGAACACCGGGCCGTAGCCGTAACCGGCCTGCTCCAGCCGGTCGTAGTAGCCGTCCAGGTCGACGGGGGCGGCGCCGGCCGGCGGCCAGGGCCCGCTCTCGGCGGGGGCCTGGGCGTCGTCGGCGGCGAGCAGACCGCCGGCGTGCCGGGTCCACGGCTCGCCGTGCGGGGCGTCCTGGGGGCGGCCGTAGACGGCCACCGGCCGCAGGCCGGACTCGTCGGCCGCGCCGACCACGGCCTGCAGGACGACGGCGCCGCGCTCGGGGAGGATCAGCGGGACCTCGATGGCCAGGTCCTCGACCAGGCCGCAGCCGACCTCGTCACCGGCGCGGACGGCCAGCTCCACGAAGGCCGTACCGGGCAGCAGGACGGTGCCGGAGACGGCGTGGTCGGCCAGCCACGGGTGACTGCGCAGCGACAGCAGGCCGGTGAGCACCACCCCGTCGCCCTCGGCCAGCGGCAGGGCCGCGCCGAGCAGCGGGTGGTCGGTGGCGCCGAGGCCGGCCGCGGTGACGTCCCCGGTGCCGGAGGAGGGCTCCAGCCAGTAGCGCTCGTGCTGGAAGGGGTAGGTGGGCAGGTCGACCGGGCGGGCGCCGGCCGAGCGGCCGGAGAGGTCCACCGCCACGCCGCGCACCCAGAGTTCGGCGGCGGAGGCCAGGAAGCGGGCGAGCCCGCCCTGGTCGCGGCGGAGCGTGCCGCAGGCGACGGTGGGGGCGGTCGCCTCGTCCAGGGTCTCCTGGAGTCCGGGGGTGAGGACGGGGTGGGGGCTGATCTCGACGAAGGTGGTGAAGCCCTCGGCGAGCAGGGCGCGGACGGCGGCCTCCAGCTGCACCGGGTGGCGCAGGTTGCGGTACCAGTACGCGGCGTCGAAGGCGGCGGTGTCGGTCCAGCGGCTGTCCAGGGTGGACCAGAACGGGACCTTCGGGGGCCGGGGGCGCAGGTCGGCCAGGGCGGTGAGCAGGTCGTCCTGGATCCGCTCGACGTGGGCGGAGTGGGAGGCGTAGTCGACGGGGACGCGGCGGGCGCGGATGCCGTCGGTGGTGAGGCGTTCGACGAGTTCGTCGAGGGCGTCGGCGTCCCCGGCGACGACGGTGGAGCTGGGGCCGTTGACGGCGGCGATGGAGATGCGGTCGTGCCAGGGGGTGAGGTCGATCTCCCCGGCGGGCTGGGCGACGGAGAGCATGCCGCCGTTTCCGGCGATGGCGGTGATGGCCTGGGAGCGGAGGGCGACGGTGCGGGCGCCGTCCTGGAGGGTGAGGGCGCCGGCGACGGTGGCGGCGGCGATCTCGCCCTGGGAGTGGCCGATGACGGCGTCGGGCTGGACGCCGTGGGCCTGCCAGAGGGTGGCGAGGGAGACCATGACGGCCCACAGGGCGGGCTGGACGACGTCGACGCGGTCGTAGCCGGGTGCGCCCTCGGCGCCGCGCAGGACGTCGATGAGGTTCCAGTCGGTGAACTCGGCGAGGGCGTCGGCGCATTCGGTGATCCGCGCGGCGAACACCGGCTCGGTGTCGAGGAGTTCGACGGCCATCCCGGCCCACTGGGAGCCCTGGCCGGGGAAGACGAAGACCGTGCGCCCGGTGACGTCCGCCGTGCCGGAGGCGAAGTCCGCTAGAGCATCGTGGAGTTCGGCGGTGGTGGCGCCGACCACCGCCGCGCGGTGGGCGAAGTCGGAGCGGGACGAGGCCAGCGAGGCGGCGAGGTCGGCGGGGACGAGCGCCGGGTCGGCGGCGAGCAGCTCGCGCAGCCGCGCGCCCTGGTCCCGCAGCGCGGCCGGGCTCTTGGCGGAGAACGCCAGCGGAACCGGGCCGGTCGGCGCGCTCGACGGCTCAGGAGCCTCGTCCGACGGGGCCTCGTCCGACGGGGCCTCGTCCGACGGGGCCTCGACCGGCGGGGCCTGCTCTAGTACGACGTGGGCGTTGGTGCCGCTGACGCCGAAGGAGGAGACGCCGGCCCGGCGCGGGCGGCCGGTCTCCGGCCAGGCGCGCGCCTCGGTGAGCAGGTCGACCGACCCGGCCGTCCAGTCCACGTGCGGGGTCGGCTGGTCCACGTGCAGGGTGCGGGGCAGCACGCCGTGCTGCATGGCCAGCACCGTCTTGATCACCCCGGCCACGCCCGCGGCGCACTGGGTGTGGCCGATGTTGGACTTCACCGAGCCGAGCAGCAGCGGGAGTTCGCGCTCCTGGCCGTAGGTGGCGAGCAGCGCCTGGGCCTCGATCGGGTCGCCGAGGGTGGTGCCGGTGCCGTGCGCCTCCACCACGTCGACCTCGGCCGCCGCCAGCCGGGCGTCGGCCAGCGCGTGCCGGATCACCCGCTGCTGGGAGGGGCCGTTGGGGGCGGTCAGGCCGTTGGAGGCACCGTCCTGGTTGACGGCGCTGCCGCGGATCACGCCGAGCACCCGGTGCCCGTTGCGGCGCGCGTCGGAGAGCCGCTCCAGCATCAGCATGCCGACGCCCTCGCTCCACGCGGTGCCGTCGGCGGCGCCCGCGAAGGCCTTGCAGCGGCCGTCCGGGGCCAGCCCCTTCTGCTGGCTGAACAGCACGAACATGCCGGGGTTGGACATCACCGTCACGCCGCCGGCCAGCGCGGTGGTGCACTCGCCCTGGCGCAGCGAGCGGGCGGCCCAGTGCAGCGCGACCAGCGAGGAGGAGCAGGCGGTGTCGACCGAGACCGCCGGGCCCTCCAGGCCGAAGTGGTAGGCGATCCGGCCGGAGGTGACGCTGGAGGTGGTGCCGGTGCCCAGGTACAGGTCCACGCCCTCCGGGATGTCCGAACCGGTGCCGTACAGCTGCGAGGTGGTGCCGACGAAGACGCCGGTCCGGCCGCCGGCCAGCGACTGCGGGTCGATGCCCGCGCGTTCCACGGCCTCCCAGGAGGTCTCCAGCAGCAGCCGCTGCTGCGGGTCCATCGCCAGCGCCTCGTTGGGGCTGATGCCGAAGAAGCCCGCGTCGAAGCCGGCCGCGCCGTCCAGGAAGCCGCCGTGGCGGGTGTAGCTGGTGCCGGCGGCGCCCGGGTCGGGGTCGTACACCGAGTCGAGGTCCCAGCCGCGGTCGGTCGGGAACTCGGAGATCGCGTCGGCCTCGTCGACCAGGAGCCGCCACAGCCCCTCGGGGCTGCGCACGCCGCCGGGGAAGCGGCAGGCCATGCCGATGATCGCGATCGGCTCGTGGCGCTCGTCCTCGAGCTCCTTGAGCCGCCGGTGGGCCTTACGGGTATCGGCCACCGCCCGCTTGAGGTACTCGCGAAGCTGGTCTTCGTTGGCCATCTCAGATCACTTTCCTGCGGCGGAGTGGTGGCTGCCGGGGTCGTCCGGCTCCGGGGCGGGGCGCGGCCGCGTCCGGGCGTGTCCGGGGCGCCGCCGGGCCGTGCCCCGGAAGGGG
>NZ_JBHVEU010000177.1:0-16567 GCF_042802075.1 Kitasatospora sp. NPDC057518 | reverse complement strand
GGTCGGCTCAGCGCCGGCCGGCCGGCTCCGGCATCCCGTGGGCGCCGGCCACCGGGGCCGGGCCTTCGCCGTGACCGTGGCCGTGGCCGTGGCCCGGGGCGTCCGCGTGGCCGGGCCACCAGGCGCGGTGGCCGAGCAGCGCGGTGAGCGCCGGGGTGAAGAACATCGCCATCACGAAGGCCGCGATGAGGATGCCGATGGCGATCGAGAAGCCCATCTCGCTCATCATCGTGTTGCCGGCCAGCAGCATGGTGGCGAAGGTCGCGGCCAGGATGAACCCGGCGGCGGCCACCGTCGGGCCGGCGTGCCGGATCGCCTGGCTCGCCGCCTCGCGGGGGCTGCGGCCCTCCTGGGCCTCCTCGCGCAGTCGGGCGATCATCAGGATGTTGTAGTCGGTGCCGAGCGCGACCACGAACAGGTAGATCAGGATCGGCAGCATGAACATCAGGCCCTGCTCGCCCTTGATGTTCTGGAACAGCAGGGTGGTGGCGCCGAGGGTGGCGCCGAAGCCGAGGCCGACCGAGGCCATCAGGTACCAGGGGGCGACCACGCTGCGCAGCAGCAGTCCGAGGATCACCATGATCAGGACGGCGGCTATCGGGAAGACCAGGCTGTAGTCGTGGGCCATCGCCGTGTTGATGTCCTTGTACACGGAGGTGGTGCCGGCGACGTAGGCCTTGGTGCCGGCGGGCGCGTGGTCGTGGGCGACCTTGCGGACCTCGCCGATGGTGTCGATGGCCTTGTTGCTGGCCGCCTCGTCCTTGAGGACGACGGTGATGTCGGCGGTGAGCCCGTCCTTGCTGACCCCGTGCTCCGGGTCCGGCAGGGCCGCGCTGGAGACGCCGTCGACCTTGCCCAGGTCCGCCACGTAGCCCTTGAGGCCGGCGACGTCGATCTTGTTGCCGTTCTGGCTGGTCAGGTAGATGTGCGCGGGGTCAGCGGCACCGGCCGAGTAGGCCTTGATCATGGTGTCCTGGACGACCATCGACTCCTTGGTCTTCGGCATCGAGCTGCCGGCCATGTCGAAGGTGCCCTGGTAGCCGAGCGCGGCGACCGCGAGGCCGGCCATCACCAGGCCGGAGAGCAGGGCGGCGGCGCCCGGGCGGCGGCCGACGCTGCGGCCCATCGCGGCGAAGCGGGCGTTGGACGGCTCGCGCTGCCAGGCCTTGGAGGGCCAGAACAGGACCTTCTCGGGGATCAGGCAGAGGATCGCGGGCACCAGGGTGACCGAGGCGATCGCCGTGACGGCCACCGCGATGGCCAGCGACGGGCCGAGCGCCTTGAACATGCCGAGGCTGGACAGGACGAGCACGGCGAAGGCGACCACGACGGCACCGGCGGCGGAGGCGATCGCCTCGCCGACCCGGCCGACCGCGTTGGCGACGGCCTGCTTGCGGTCGTCACCGGCCCGCAGCCGCTCGCGGTAGCGGAACATCAGGAACAGGAAGTAGTCGGTACCGACGCCGTAGAGCACGACGGTGAGGATCTGTTCCATCGAGTTGTCGGCCTTGAGCCCGAACAGCTTGCTGGCGTCCGCGATCAGGCCGTTGGCGACCATCGAGTAGATGATCACCGAGAGGATCGGCAGCAGCGCGATGATCGGGCTGCGGAAGATGATCCCGAGCGTGAGCAGGATGATCACGACCGTGCCGAGGCCGATCAGCATGCCGGCCGTCTTGCCGGCGTCCTTCTGGTCCAGGTTCATCGCGGCCGGGCCGCCGACCTGGAACTTCAGGGTGCTGCCGGAGGCGAGCGCGGTGCCCTCGTCGCGGAGCTTCTTCGCGGCGTCGGTGAACTCGTCCGACTGCATCTTGGTCTTGTCGATGGAGACCATCGACATCGCGTACTTGTGGTCCTGGGAGTAGGACGCCGGAGAGACCGGGACGACCAGCTCGACCAGCGGGATCTTCTTGTCGGCCAGCCCCTGGGTGACCTTGGCCATGGTCGCCGCGTCGCCCTCGTCCAGCTTGCCGCCGTCGGTGCGCTCGAAGAGCAGCAGCGCGGAGGGCGAGATGTTGGACGGGAAGGCCTTCTGCTGGAGCTCGGCGGCCTGGATGGACTCGTAGTGCTTGGGCAGGAAGGCGGCCTCGTCGGTGTTCGCCTTCAGCGGCGGGGCGGTCGCGACGATCGCGACCGCGGCGATCAGCCATGCGCCGATCACCCACCAGGGGCGGCGTACGACGAATTGTCCTAGTCGGTGGAACATGCTCGTGTGCCTCCTGGGCATGGTTCACCGCAGCCCTTGGGGGACGGGACGCTGGGCGACGGCAGGACCGGCGCGGGGAGTGCCGAGGGCACTCCCTTGCCGGTCGGCAGGTAAGTAGGTTTGGGGCATCATCCTACGAGTACTTGCTTGCCGCCCGGCAAGGAGCCCCCGTGTGCTTCAACCCCCGTCGGGCCGCCCGAAGCGGCCCCGGCCCAGTCTCTCCCGGACGCACCCCTCCTGACCTCGTGCTCCGGGTGGAGTCATCTCCCCCTCAGGGTGGAGGAGCATCCCCTACCCCCCAGGAGGAGATCTCGGGGTCGGAGGGTAGGGAAAACCCCACCCGGGCCCCGAAGGAAGCACCAGGAAACGGCCACCCGCCAGCCGGATTACCCGTCAGGACCGGCTTCCCTACTGTCGATCGGGACGCCGGAGCGCAGCCGGCGCACCCCAGAGCGGCGGTCCCCCGACCCAGGGCCCCGCCGCTCCCGTCCGGCGACGACCGCCGCTCTCCCAGGGGGGAAACCACCGTGAAGCCCGTGAAGTCCAGACTCGGCCTGGCGGCCGCGATGGGCGCCTGGAGCGCCCGGCACCGCAAGACCGCCGTGTTCGGCTGGCTGCTCTTCGTCGTCCTGGCCGCCGCGCTCGGCTCCGCCCACGGCAGCGTCAAGATCACCGACGCCGAGTCGGTCCCCGGGCAGGTCTCCCGGGCCGCGCGGATCCTCGACGAGGCCGGGCTGAAGAGCCCGGCCGGCGAGACCGTCCTGGTCCAGAGCGCCACCCGCACCGCCGACGACCCGGAGTTCCGCACCGCCGTCGGCCAGGTGGTCGCCGCCGTGAACGGCACCGGCCGGGCCGCCGAGGTCCGCTCGCCGTACGACACCAAAGCGGTCTCCGCCGACGGCCACTCCGCGCTCGTGACACTGACCCTCAAGGGCGACCGCACCGAGGCCGCGGACCAGGTCCAGCCGGTGCTGGACGCGGTGGCCGGCGTGCAGAGGCAGCACCCGGACCTCACCGTCGTCCAGCTCGGCGACGCCAGCTCCGGCAAGTGGATGCGGGACCAGGTCGGGAACGACTTCGCCCGCGCCGAGTGGACGGCCGTGCCGCTCGCCCTCGGCATCCTGCTGGTCGCCTTCGGCGCGCTGGTCGCCGCCGTGCTGCCGGTGGTGCTCGCGCTCACCGCCTTCGTCGCGGCCGCCGGACTGGTCGCGCTCGGCAGCGGCTTCCTGCACACCAGCGGCGACGCCTCCTCGGTGATGCTGCTGGTCGGCCTCGCCGTCGGCGTCGACTACTGCCTCTTCTACCTGCGCCGCGAACGCGAGGAGCGGGCCGCCGGGCGCGACGCCGCCACCGCGCTGGCCGTGGCCGCCGCCACCAGCGGCCGGGCGGTGCTGGTCTCCGGCGTCACCGTGGTGGTCGCCATGGCCGGGATGTTCCTCACCGGGATCGCCACCTTCAAGGCGATGGCCTTCGCCACCATCCTGGTCGTGATCACCGCCGTGCTCGGCTCGCTCACCGTGCTGCCGGCGCTGCTGTCGATGCTCGGCGACCGGGTCGAGAAGGGCCGGGTGCCGTTCCTCGCCAAGCTGCGCCGCCCGGACGCCGCACGGACCGGCGGACGCTTCTGGAACGCGGTGCTGACCCCGGTGCTGCGCCGCCCGCTGGCCGCCACCCTGCTCGCCGGCGCCTTCCTGCTGGCCCTGGCCGCGCCGCTGCTCACCATGCACACCGCCAAGCTGACCTTCCAGCAGCAGCTGCCCGCGGGCAACGCCCTGGTCGCCGCCTCGCAGAAGATCGAGGCCGCCTTCCCCGGCAGCCCCGCCCCCGCCACCGTCGTGATCAAGGCCGTCGACATCGACTCCCCCGCGATGACCGCCGCGATCGCCGACCTCAAGGCGAAGGCCCTGGCGAGCGGGCGGATGCACGGACCGGTGGAGGTCACGGTGCACGCCGACAGGAACGTCGCCACCGTCGACATCCCGCTCAACGGCACCGGCAACGACGCCACCAGCAACGACGCCCTGAGGGCCCTGCGCGAGGAGCTGGTGCCCGCCACCGTCCTCACGGTGCCCGGCACCGAGGCGCCGGTCACCGGCGACACCGCCGGGTCGTACGACTTCAACCGGAAGATGGGCGACTCGATGCCGCTGGTCTTCGGCTTCGTGGTCGCCCTCGCCTTCCTGCTGATGCTCACCACCTTCCGCTCCCCGGTCGTCGCGGCCACCGCCGTGGTGCTCAACCTGCTCTCGGTCGGCGCCGCGTACGGGGTGCTGACGCTGGTCTTCCAGCACGGCGTGGGCGCCTCGCTGCTGGGCACCGCCGGGGTCGGCGCGGTGGAGTCCTGGGTGCCGCTGTTCCTCTTCGTGATCCTCTTCGGGCTCTCGATGGACTACCACGTGTTCGTGGTCTCCCGGATCAAGGAGGGCCACGACCGCGGCCTGCCGACCCGGGCCGCGATCGCCGACGGCATCCGCTCCACGGCCGGGGTGGTCACCAGCGCCGCGGTGATCATGGTGGCGGTGTTCTCGGTCTTCGGCTCGCTGTCCATGCAGGTGATGAAGCAGATGGGCGTCGGCCTCGCGGTCGCGGTGCTGATCGACGCCACGGTGATCCGCGGGGTGCTGCTGCCCTCGGTGATGACCCTGCTGGGCGACCGCAACTGGTACCTGCCGCGCTGGCTGAACTGGCTGCCGGACCTCTCGCACGGCGAGCCCGTCCCGCCGGCCGGCGCCGACCGGGGCCTGCCCACCCAGTCGGCCGGGCCGGCGGAGGGGGCCCGCCACCGCCGGGCCGGGGTCTGAGCCTCCCCGGCCTCCCCGACCCGTTCGACCTGTCCGACCCGTCCGGCTTGTCCCACCCGCCCGACGCGTCCGGTGCCGGGCCCCGCAGCGCGCGGGGCCCGGCGTCCGTGCGTCATGATGATCACCGTCCGGGGTCCCCCGGATGAACGTCGGCGGAATGGGAACCCCAGTCATGATCCCCTTCGACGAGGGCCGCGCCCGGCTGCTCCTCGCCCAGGCCTGCGAGTCGGCCGGGCTGGCCGCCCCCGACGGGGCCACACTGCTCGCGCTCGGCGAGAACGCCGTCTTCGACCTCGGCGACCCGGCCGTGGTCGCCAAGGTCGGCCGCGGTCCCGAGCTGTACGACCGGGCGCACCGGGAGCTGGCGCTCGCCCACTGGCTGGCCGGCCAGGACGTGCCGGTGGTCCGCCCGTACGACGCGGTGGCGCCCGAGCCGCAGCTGGCCGACGGCCACCCCGTCACCTTCTGGCACCGGCTCGCGCCCGCCGTCCGGCCCGCCCGCCCGGTCGACCTCGCCCCGCTGCTGCGCGCCCTGCACCAGCTGCCGCCGCCGCCCTTCACCCTCGGCCGGCGCGACCTGCTGGCCCCGGTCGAGCGCTGGCTGGCCTCCGCCGAGGGCCACGTCGACCCGGCGGACGTCGCCTTCCTGCGCCACCGCCGCGACGCCTTCGAGGCCGCCCTGCCCGACCTCGTCCCGCGGCTGCACCCCGGGGTGATCCACGGCGACGCGCTGCCGCGCAACATCCACGTCGGCCCGGACGGGCCGGTGCTGCTCGACCTGGAGTTCATGGCGAACGACCTGCGCGAGCACGACCTGGTGGTCCTCGCGCTCAGCCAGGACCGGTACGGCGTGCCCGCCGAGGAGTACCGCGCGTTCACCGAGGCGTACGGCTGGGACGTGCGCGAGTGGCCGGGCTTCACGGTGCTGCGCGGCGCCCGGGAGACGGCCAGCGCCTCCTGGGTGGCGCAGCAGGCGGCCAGCAACCCGGCCGCGCTGAAGGAGTTCCGGCGCCGGGTCGACTCGCTGCGGGACGGGGCCACCGAGGTGCGCTGGTACCCGTTCTGACGGGCGCCTCCGGTACCCGCGGCGGCGCGGGGCCGCCACCGGGGCGAGTGTGAGAAGACTCTTACGGCGGTTCGGTCCGGTCGGCAACCGGTGCACGTACGATCGGCGTCCTATCGGACAGTCATCCTGACCCGAGAGATCGGCACCGTACTCGCACCTCAGGAGCCGCCGCCATGCACCGGACCGCCCGCCGCCCCTCCGCCCCGAACCGACTGTCCCGATCCCGGCGCCGGCTGCTCACGGGCTGTGCCGCGGTGGCCGCCGCCCTGGGGCTGGCCGCGTGCGGGACCGCCAGCGGGGCGCTCCAGCCGCCGAGCGCGGCGGCGACCTCCGGGACGCCGTCCCCGGCCGACGCCCGGCCGAGCGGGACGGCGGCGACCGCCCTCACGCCGACCCCCGGCTCCGACGCCGTACCGCCGGGCGCGGGCTCCCCGGCCGCCTCCCCCTCCTCCCCGTCGGCGCCGGCGAAGCCGCACCCGCCCGCGGCCACCGGCACCCCCCTCTCCGCCACGCCCACCCCGCCGGCCACCCCGACCGCACCAGCCGCCGACCCGTCCTCGCCCGCCGCGCCGCCCCCGCACACCGGGGCGGGCACCGTGATCGGCTCCACCGCCTCCGGCGGCCGCACCGTCGCGCTCACCTTCGACGACGGCCCCGGCCCCGCCACCGGCCAGATCCTCGACCTGCTGGCCCAGTACCACGCCAAGGCCACCTTCTGCCAGATCGGCCAGAACGCCGCCGCCAACCCCGCCATGGTCAAGCGGATCCTGGCCGCCGGGCACCGGCTCTGCGACCACAGCGTCCACCACCCGCAGCCCTTCGCCAAGCTCCCCCATGACAAGGCCGCGTACGAGATCACCGCCGCCCGGAACATGATCCTCCAGGCGGGCGGCCCCGGCACCGAGGTCGGCTGGTTCCGCGCCCCGGGCGGCGGCTTCAACGCCGACAACGAGCACATCACCGCGAGCCTCGGGATGTCCTCGCTCGGCTGGTCCGTCGACCCGCGCGACTGGGCCCGCCCGGGGACGCCGGCGATCGTCTCGGCCGTGCAGAAGCAGCTCAAGCCCGGCGGCGTGGTCCTGATGCACGACGGGGGCGGCGACCGCGGCCAGACCGTGGCCGCGCTCAAGCAGCTGCTGCCCTGGCTGGTCGCCCAGGGCTACACCTTCGACTTCCCTGCCGCGTAGGGCCGTCGGGGCCCGCCGCCGCGGAGTTTCCCCCTCGTTCACCGACCGGACGGCGGGCGCGCGTACCGCCCGCCCCGGCCGTCGCACTAGCCTCCGGGCATGACTGCCGGTCCCCCGTCGAGCAAGCAACTCCCGTACCTGGAACCGCGCCTGGGCTTCGGCCGGGCGGTCGCGGCACTGCTCCTGCTGGCGCTGTGCGCGGTGGCCGGCCGGCTGTTCGCGGCCGGGGTGGTCGCCTACCGGGAGCCGGAGACCTGCACCCAGCAGCTCTGCCTCGGCTCGGCCGCCACCCAGGCGTACTGGGCCGGCGCCCTGTTCTGCTGGCTGACCGGCATGCTGGCGGCGGGCCGGGTCGGCCGCTCCCCCGGAGCCGGGGCCCCGAACCGGCTTCCCCCCGGCGGCGTGCTCTTCCTCGCCCTGCTGCTCGGGCCGCTCGGCGCGGCCTTCGGCCCCGGCGGACCGTACCGGCCCGCCCTGCCCGCCCTCGTGATCCTGGCGGCGCTCACCCTGCCGCTGGTCGTCCACTCCGAGTCCCGGCTCCGCGCGCAGCACCGCGCGTACCGCGCCGCCCGGACGGTCGCCGACCGGCTCGCCGCCCACGGGGTGAGCACCGCCGGCACCGTCACCGCCGTCCAGCCCGGCGAGCCCAGCGGCTACGCCCAGCCCCAGTTCCGGCTCACCGTCGGCTACACGACCCCCGACGGCGTCCAGCGCAGCCTGGTCTGCGCGATCCGCATCCAGGCCTACCTCGCGCCGAGGGTCGGACAGCTCATGACCGTCCGCTACGACCCGCTCGCGCCGGACACCGCCGAGGCCGCCATCGTGCCCCCGCCGGAGGGTGTCCGACCGCGGGCCTAGGTGTTCCGTCCCGTGAGGTCGGGGACGCGGCCGGCGGGCCTCACCGGGCGGGCCAGCGCGGGTCGACCACCGCCTGCGGGTCCTTGCCGCGGCGCAGCCAGGCCTGGAGGCCCTCGGCCCACTGCCGGTACCAGTCGATCTGCCGGCGGTGCAGCTCCGCGAGCGGCACCGCCCCCACCTCGGCCGGGTAGCGCCCGGCCAGCGCGACGGCGACCCGGACGGCGGCCAGCGCGTCGCTGCCCGCCTCGTGGGCGTCCGTCAGCTCCACCCCGTACAGCTCGCAGACCCGTTGCAGGGTGCGCGAGCCCTTGCGGTACTTGTCCACGGCCCGGTCGATCACCAGCGCGTCCAGCACCGGCCCGACCGGCCGCCCCAGGCGCTCGGCGAGCGTCGCCAGCCCGTGCCGGCGCAGCTCGGCGTCGAGCAGCGACAGGTCGAACGGCGCGTTGAACGCCACGACCGGCCGCCCGGCGGCGATCCGCTCGCACAGCGCGGCGGCTATCTCCTCCACCGCCTCCTTCGCCGGCCTGCCCTTGCTCCGCGCCACCTCGTCACCGATCCCGTGGATCGCCTCCGCCTCGGCGGGTATCGGCACCCCCGGGTCGATCAGCCAGTGCGCGGCGTCCACCCGGGCGGCCCCGACGGTGTCCACGAGCGCGGCCGTGACGATGCGGTCCACGGCCGGGTCGGTGCCCGTGGTCTCCAGGTCGAAGCCGACCAGTGGCTGCTGCCACCAGCTCATCAGGTGTGTCCTTCCGTCCTGCCTCTCGAAACAGCCCCTATCATCACCCGCCCCACCGACAACCCGTCCCGCGGGGAGCCCGATCATGGACCCGGTCGCCCTACGCTGTCCCTCGGACCCGCACGAAGGAGCCGACCATGAGTACCGCCCCGAACCTGCCCGTGCCCCCTCACCGGCACGACGAGCCCCATCCGCTGCGGACCATCAGAGAGATCCGCGGGTCACTGCCCGAGGACCAGGTCGAACACTTCGACGCCGAGCTCGCCGACACCGACATCGACGCGCTTCCCGCGATGCTGCACCGCTGGGCGACGCTGGGCACCGACGGCTTCCTGGACTTCCTCCTGACGACGCCCTTCGACGGGCTGGAGTTCGGGGCGCGCTCCTACGACGGCGAGGGGGACCCCGAGTGACCTATCTGCTGGACACGAACGTGGTCGCCGAAATCACCACGCGGCCGAAGCCGGCCCCCGCCGTCATCGCACGGGCCCGGTCCGTCCCGGCCACCGAGCACTCCCTCAGCGTCATCACCGTCGCGGAGATCGAGGCAGGCGTCAGAGCCGTCTCCGACCCGGTGCGTCAGGCCGCTCTCGGACGGGTCCTCGACGGCCTCCGGGCGGAGTACGAGGGGCGGATCGCCGTCATCGGAGAGCGGGAGGCCGCCGCATACCTCTCCGTTCACCGTCGACTCAAGAGCCTCGGGGCCACCATCGATCCGCCCGACGCGCTGATCGCGGCCACGGCCATCGCGAACGGCTGGACGCTCGTCAGCCGCAACGTCAAGCACCTGGCGCGGACCGGTGCGACCGTGCTGAACCCGTGGACGTACTGACAACCCGTCACGCCCGACCCGGCCGGGCGTGACGGGAGGCACGCGCTACCGGGCCGGGGGCCGGGTGGGGAGGGCGAGGCGGGTGGGGAGGACGCTGGAGGCGACGGCGAGCAGCAGGCACAGGAGGGTGCTCGCGGCGAGCGGGGTCCAGGGCAGGCGGAGGGGGACGGCGGCCTGGCCGGCCAGGACGCGGTGGTTGAGCAGCGCGGTGGTGCCGTACTGGGTGAGCGCGGTGACGGCGAGGGCGAGCAGGGCGGCGGTGGCGACGACCAGGGCGGCCTCCAGGGCGACCATCCACGTCACCTGGCGGCGCACCGTCCCGGCCAGCCGCAGGACGGCGAAGTCGCGGCGGCGGTCGGCGGTGCTCATCACCATGGTGTTGACGATGGCGATCAGCGCGTAGAGCAGGGCGGGCCCGAGGATCGTGGTGGTGGCGATCCAGGCGTAGTGGGCGCCGGGGTCGGGTCCTGGGTCGCGGGCGTCGGTGAGGGTGCCGCCGAGCCGGTCGGCCGGTTCGGCGTCGAGGTGGACGGCGGCGGGGCGGGCGTCGGCGAGGTGGCCGGCGGCGGCCTCGCCGCTGAGCAGGACCTCGTCCAGGCCGAGCTGGGTGCGGTAGACCAGGGCGAGCCGCAGGCTGGTGACGGTGCCGTCGGCGAGGCGCAGGTTGACCTGGTCGCCGAGCTTCCAGCCGTGGCCGCGGGCCTGGTCGGTGGAGGCGGCGAGGGTGGCGCCGTGCAGGTCGGCGGCGCTGCCGTCGACGGCGGGCAGGGTCCAGGCGGTGGCGAGGTCGCCGTCGACGACGGTGGCGGCGGAGGGCGCGCTCGCGGGCGAGTCCTCGCCGTGGTCGTCGAAGTCGGCGGTGGCGGCGCCGAGGCCGGTGACCACGGTGGCGGTGGTGGCGGTGGCGTGCAGGTCGGGCCGGGCGGCGGTGAGCCGGTGGGCGGCGTCGGCGGGCAGCGGGGCGGCGGCGGGGCGCAGCACGTACCGGGCGGCGGTGGTGGCCCGGTTCTGGGCGGTCATGGCGTCGGCGAAGGCGGCGGTGGAGCCGATCACGGTGCCGGTGAGCGCGATGGTGAGGAAGGCCGGGGTGGCGGTGGAGACGGTGCGGCGCACGGCGGTGAGGGCGTTCTGCCGGGCGAGCAGCGGGGCGGCGGCGACGGCCCGGGTGAGCGGGGCGCTGAGCAGCCGCAGCAGCGGCGGTACGACGGCCGGTGCGAACAGGGCGAGCGCGGTGATGGCGAGCAGGTCGGCGCCGAGGACCCACTGGGAGGCGAGTTGCGGGTCGGCGGGCTGGTCCCCGAGGGCGGCGGGCAGGGTGGGCGCGGCCAGGTAGTAGCCGACGGTGGCGGCCAGGGCGGTCAGGCCGAGCAGCGCGCCGGTCCAGCGCAGCGGGGTCATGACCCGGCGGTCGGCGGCGGCGTCGCCGAGCGCCTCGACGGCGCGCACCCGGCCGGCCCGCAGGGCGGCGGTGACGGCGCCGAGCAGGGCGACGAGCAGGCCGACGGCGGCGGCGAGCAGCATCGGCCCGGCGGCGGGGCGGGCGGTGAACCCGTCGGGGGCGGCGCCGCGGGCGGCCAGCCAGGCGGCGAGGGCGGGGGCGCCGGGCAGCGAGAGCAGGCAGCCGCTGACGGCGGCGGCGAGGGCGACGACGGCGGCCTCGCCGGTGATCAGCTGGACGATCTGCCGCGGTGTGGCGCCGACGGCGCGCAGCATCGCGATCTCCTGGCGGCGCTGGGCGACGGCGAAGGCGAAGGTTCCGGCGACGACGAAGACCGCGACGAAGGCGGCCATCGCGGCGGTGAACTGGAGCACCTTGTGCAGGGAGGGCGCGCCGAGCGGGGAGTCGTCGCCGGCGGTCTCGTTCAGCAGGCTGCCGGTGGTGGCGACGAGCAGGACGCCGAGGGTGAGGGCGACGTAGGAGCCGGCGAAGGCGGCCTTGCGGCGGCGCAGGCTCGCGGCGGCGACGGGCAGCAGGGTGAGCGGTGAGGTCATGCCGCCGTCTCCAGGGCGGTCATCCGCTCGGCGACCTGCTGGGCGGTGGGGCGGGACAGGTCGTCGACGATCCGGCCGTCGGCGAGGAAGAGGACGCGGTCGGCGTAGCCGGCGGCGACGGGGTCGTGGGTGACCATGACGGTGCTCTGGCCCTCGCGGTCGACGAGGTCGCGCAGCAGGGCGAGGACGTCCCGGCTGCTGGCGGAGTCGAGGGCGCCGGTCGGCTCGTCGGCGAACAGCATCCGGGGCCGGGTGATCAGGGCACGGGCGATGGCGACGCGCTGCTGCTGGCCGCCGGAGAGCTGGGAGGGCAGGTGTCCGGTGCGCTCGCCGAGGCCGACCTGGGCGAGGGCCCGGCGCACCTGCGCGGGGTCGGGTCGGCGGCCGGCCAGTCGCAGCGGCAGGCCGACGTTCTGTTCGGCGGTGAGCGAGCCGACCAGGTTGAAGGCCTGGAAGACGAAGCCGATCCGTTCGCGGCGCAGCACCGTCAGTTCGGTCTCGCCCAGGCCGGAGAGGTCGGTCCCGTCCAGGGTGACCCGGCCGCTGTCGGGCCGGTCGAGGCCGGCGCAGCACTGCAGCAGGGTGCTCTTGCCGGAGCCGGAGGGGCCCATGACGGCGGTGAACCCGCCGCGGGCGAACTCGACGTCCACCCCTCTGAGTGCCCGTACGGCCTCCGGCCCGGTTCCGTAGGTGCGGTGTACGTCGTCGAGGCGCAGTACGGCCCCGCTCTCCCCCGTGATCTTCACGGGGGCTACACCTACCACGGGGGTCACGGCCCTGACCAGGGCGTTTGGGGGAATCGTTATGCCGCCAGTTATGCCGTCAGCTACGCCGCCAGTTACGCCGTCAGCCGTCGTGCCCCGACGTGGACTTCGGCGCGGGCTTCGGCTTCGCGGACTCCGGTCCCGCCGACGGGGCGGTGCAGGTGGACGTCGACCGGGTCCTCGTGGACGACGGTGAAGCCGTGGCGTTCGTACAGCCGCTGGGCGGCGCTGCCGCGGAGGACGACGAGGCGAAACGGTTCTCCGGCGGCGTCGGCCTCGGCGAGGAGGTGGCACAGGACGGCGGTGCCCAGGCCCCGGCCCTGGAGGTGCGGGGCCAGGTAGAAGAGCTCCAGGTGGCGTCCGCCCCGCTCGTCGGGGCGGACGGTGACGCAGCCGGCGAAGGCCCGGTCGACCAGGAGTACGGAGGTGTACCTGGTCGAGAAGGACGCCCGCACCCGCTCGCGGGAGCGGGCCGGGTCCCAGCGGCCGAGGCGTTCCAGGTCGGCGCGCATGACCCGGGCCTTGAGGTCCGTGACGGGTTCGAGGTCGTCGGGGGTGGCGGGGCGCAGGCTCCAGGCGGGGTCGCTGTTCACGGCCCGCAGTCTGGCAGCCGCGCCGCCGCCCCGACCAACTGCCCTAGGAGACGGACCGGGAGTCGGCCCAGATGCCCTCGAACTCCTCGCGGTAGACCTCCAGCAGTCCGGGCTCGGTGCCGCCGGGCTGCTGGCCGGCGCCGCCGCGCAGCACCAGGGCCGGGGACTCCATGCCGCGGGCGCGGCGCAGGTAGGGCTGGATGACGCCGAGGTCGCGGCCCTGGCGGCGGCCGCCGGCCTGGCCGGGCGTGCGGGGGCCCTCGACCAGGTAGGCGGTGAAGCGCGGGGTCTCGTCGAAGACCCGGATCTCGAAGCCGCCCTGGTCCCGCAGCCGGGCCCGGACCCGCCGTACGTGCATGATGTTCATCTCGATGGAGCGGGACAACTCGCTGCGGCCGAGGCCGAGTTCGCGTTCGCGGCGGCGTACGGCGCTGCTCGCCGGGTTGAGGAAGAGCAGCCGGACCCGGCAGCCTTCGCCGGCCAGCCGCACCAGGCGCTTGCCGGTGTAGTTCTGGCAGAGCATGCCGAGGCCGATGCCGAGCGCGTCCAGGCGCCGGGCGCCGTCCAGCAGGTCCTCGACGGGCAGGTCGCGCTGGAGCCGGACCCGGTCGGCGTGGACGGCGACGACGTCCGCGTACCGGCCGGCCACCAGGGACTCGACGACGTCGGCGGGCACCCCGCCGGCGCCGCCGTCCAGCACGGCCAGCAGCCGGGCGGCGGCGCGTTCGGTCTGGGCCAGCACGGTCTGGGTGAGCACCCGGTTGCGGGAGACGACGTGCCGGGCCACCTCCAGTTCGTCCAGCGCCAGTTCGATCTCGCGCCGGTCGGCGAGGTACGGCTCGAAGCAGGGCCAGTGCTGCACCATCAGTTCGCGCAGCTGGGGCAGGGTGAGGAAGACCAGCGGGTCGTCGTCGGCGGGGTCGAGCAGGTAGCCCTTGCGGCGGCTGACCTCGCGCACGGCGCCGGCCCGGTGCGCCCACTCCTCGCCGGCCGGGCCGGCGGCGGCGGTGACCCAGTCCTCGCCGTGGGCGGGGGCGTAGATCGGGTGCAGCACCTCGTCGACGAGGGCGCGCAGCCGCTGCTCGACCAGGTTGAGCCAGACGTAGGCGCGGCCGGACAGCCGGACCCGCTGGTAGGCGTCCTCCCACTCGGCGGCCGACCAGGCCAGGGCGGGTATCTCGACGGGGCCGCTCTGGGCGGGCACCAGGGCCCGGCCGGTCAGGGTGGGGCGCATGACCACCGTGGGCGCCTCGCTGCGGGCCGCGCCCCGGCCGGGCCCGTCGGGCCCGGTGCCGCGGCCGCCGGCGGGGAACACCATGCGCCACCTCATCTGGTCGCCGCACCGACCCCCGCGGGCGCGGGGACCGTTGACGGGCTGTCGGGAGTCGGCCCAGGCGGCCGGACGATCAAGGGTACTGCCCGTCGCGAGCCGCCCGCAGCCGGATGCCCGGGGGCTCTCCCGCACCACCGGGAGCACTCTTCACACGAATGCCCGACGGGCGCTCGTTCGGCCCAACCCGGGCCGGATCTCCCGGACGCCGGGGGAGGGCTCGGGGAGTATGCGCTGTGCCGCGCGTCACGGCGACTGTGCCGTGCGTCACGGCGCACGCTTGCGCACATGCCCGGCCGTCCGGCCGGGAAGAGAGCGTCCGGGTCCGGGCGGACGGCCGGGCCATTCATCGGACTACACGTCAGTTTCCGTCGGCAGCAAGGAAGTTGAGGAGTCATGCAGGTCTGGCCCGGTACTCCCTACCCGCTCGGCGCCACCTACGACGGGGCCGGCGTCAACTTCGCGGTGTTCTCCGAGAGCGCCGACCGGATCGAGCTGTGCCTGATCGCCGAGGACGGCTCCGAGACGGCCGTCGAGCTGCGCGAGACGGACGCCTTCGTCCGGCACGCCTACCTCCCGGGCATCCAGCCCGGCCAGCGCTACGGCTTCCGCGTGCACGGCCCGTACAACCCGGGCCTGGGCCAGCGGCACAACAGCGCCAAGCTGCTCCTGGACCCGTACGCCAAGGCGATGAGCGGCCACATCGACTGGGACGAGTCGGTCTACGGCTACCACTTCGGCGCCCCCGAGCGCCGCAACGACCTCGACTCCGCCCCGCACACCATGCACTCGGTGGTCATCAACCCGTACTTCGACTGGGGCACCGACCGCCCGCCGCGCACCGACTACCACCGCACCGTCATCTACGAGGCCCACGTCAAGGGCCTCACCCGGCTGCACCCCGGCATCCCCGAGGAGATCCGCGGGACGTACGCGGGCCTGGCCCACCCGGCGGTGATCGAGCACCTGGCCAAGCTCGGCGTCACCGCGATCGAGCTGATGCCGGTGCACCAGTTCGTCCGCGACCACCGGCTGCGGGACCTGGGCCTGGCCAACTACTGGGGCTACAACACCGTCGGCTTCTTCGCCCCGCACTCCTCCTACTCCTCCACCGGCGACCGCGGCCAGCAGGTGCAGGAGTTCAAGTCCATGGTCAAGGCGCTGCACGCGGCCGGGATCGAGGTGATCCTGGACGTCGTCTACAACCACACCGCCGAGGGCAACCACCTGGGGCCGACACTGTCGCTGCGCGGCCTGGACAACGTCTCCTACTACCGCCTCGCCCGGGACCAGCGCTTCTACGAGGACACCACCGGCACCGGCAACAGCCTGCTGATGCGCAGCCCGCACGTGCTCCAGCTGATCATGGACTCGCTGCGCTACTGGGTCACCGAGATGCACGTCGACGGCTTCCGCTTCGACCTCGCCGCCACCCTCGCCCGGCAGTTCCACGAGGTGGACCGGCTCTCCTCCTTCTTCGACCTGGTCCAGCAGGACCCGGTGGTCTCCCAGGCCAAGCTGATCGCCGAGCCCTGGGACCTCGGCGAGGGCGGCTACCAGGTGGGCAACTTCCCACCGCTGTGGACGGAGTGGAACGGCATGTACCGGGACACCGTGCGGGACCTGTGGCGCGGCGAGACCGCCGCCCTCGCCGAGTTCGGCTCCCGGCTCACCGGCTCCTCCGACCTCTACCAGGACGACGGCCGCCGGCCGATCGCCTCGATCAACTTCGTGACCTGCCACGACGGTTTCACCCTGCGCGACCTGGTCTCGTACAACGAGAAGCACAACCAGGCCAACGGCGAGGAGAACCGGGACGGCGAGTCCTTCAACCGCTCCTGGAACTGCGGCGTCGAGGGCCCCTCCGCCGACCCGGCCGTCGAGGAGCTGCGGGCGCGCCAGCAGCGCAACCTCATCGCCACCCTGATGCTCTCCCAGGGCGTGCCGATGCTCTCGCACGGCGACGAGCTCGGCCGCACCCAGCTGGGCAACAACAACGCCTACTGCCAGGACAACGAGCTCACCTGGGTGCACTGGCCGCAGGACGACGGGCCGCAGGCGCGGCTGCTGGAGTTCACCCAGGGGATGATCTGGCTGCGCCGCGACCACCCGGTGTTCCGGCGGCGGCGGTTCTTCCACGGCCGGCCGGTGTCCGGGCGGCCGGGGGCGGCCGGGCCCGCCTCCGCCGTACCGGGC
>NZ_JBHVEU010000176.1:0-16568 GCF_042802075.1 Kitasatospora sp. NPDC057518 | reverse complement strand
CCCCTCCGGCGGGGTGGCCGTGGGCGGGGGCTCTGCTCGACGGCGGCCGTGCGGCGGCCGACCGGTCAGGCCGCGAGCGGAGGCCGGTCGGCGGCGCGGCCCGGCCGGGGGCCGGGCGCGGCGCTCGCCGCGGCCCGCCGGGTTCAGGAGACCGGCGGCAGCAGGCGGTCGGTGACGATGCGGACGATCTCGCCCTGGTGGTGGGCCAGGTAGAAGTGGCCGCCGGGGAAGACGTGCAGGGCGGAGCCGCCGGTGGTGTGGTCGCGCCAGGACCCGGCCTCGTCGACGGTCGCCTTCTCGTCGCTGTCGCCGACCAGGGCGTCGACCGGGCAGGAGAGCGGCGGCCCCGGCCGGTAGCGGTAGGTCTCGACGGCCTTGTAGTCGGCGCGGACCGCGGGGAGGATCATCCGCAGCAGCTCCGGGTCCTGCAGGGCCCGCGGGTCGGTGCCGTCCAGCTTGCGGAGTTCCGCGACGATGCCGTCGACGCCCCGGAGGTGGACGTCCTCGTCCCGGTGCCGGGAGGGTGCGCGGCGGCCGGAGGCGAACAGGGCGACCGGCGGGGTGCCGAGGTCCTCCAGGCGCCGGGCGACCTCGAAGCCGACGACCGCGCCCATGCTGTGGCCGAACAGGGCGAGCGGCAGGTCGCGGTGGGGCAGCAGCGCCTCGGTGACCTGCTCGGCCAGCGCCTCGACGGTCTCGACGCAGGGTTCGTGGCGCCGGTCCTGCCGCCCCGGGTACTGGACCGCGAGGACCTCGATCCCGGCCGCCGTGGCGGCGGACATCGGGTACCAGTAGCTCGCCGACCCTCCCGCGTGGGGCAGGCAGACCAGGCGGACGCGGGCGTCCGGGGCCGGGTGGAAGCGGCGGATCCAGCTGTCGGCCGCGCCGTCGGTGAGCGTCATGGTGTTCCGGTGGTCCCTTCTGGACGGGGTCCTCGCCCCGCCGGCGGGTCCTCCCCACTCCGAGCCTGGTGCAGGCCGGACGGCCGGACAACCCCTCACCACCACCCCCCTTCTCCCGCGGCGGAGCCGGCCGGGACAAGGGCCCGTAGGGGAACCGTAGGGGTGCGGCCCCCGCGGACGGCTGGACGAGACTGCCACGGGATACCGAATGATGCGTCACCCCTCTCTGTTCTCCGGGAGCCCCCAGCCTCCCGTGCTGTTTCCGCGTGCCCAAGGAGCCGTTGACATGCCGCGTACCGAGCTGATCAGGCCGCTGCCCGAACTGCTGCGCTCCCAGGCCGCGTCGCTGCGCGACAAGCCGGCCTTCCGGGACGGCCGCCGGTCCGTGGGCTACGCCGAGCTGGAGCTCCGGACCGGACGGCTGGCCGGCCACCTGGCGGCCCTGGGCCTGGGCCGCGGCGGGCGGGTGGCGATCCACCTGGACGCCGGTGTCGAGGTGGTGGAGGCCTACCTGGCCGCCGTCCGGGCCGCCGGTGTCGCCGTCCCGGTCAACCCGCACTCCAGCGACGAGGAGCTGGCCCACATCCTGGACGACAGCGGCGCCGCCGTGGTCGTCACCGACGCCCGCCACCTGGACCAGGTGCTGCGGCTTCGGGCCGACCGGCCCGGGCTGCTGGTGGTCGTCTCCGGTCCGACGGCGCAGGCGCCGCAGGGGCCGCAGGGGCCGCAGGGGCCGCAGGGGCCGCAGGCGGCGCGGGACCTGCCGTCGTTCGAGGCGCTGGCCACCGTCGAGCCCCCCGTGCCGCCGCGCGACGACCTCGGCCTGGACGAGACCGCCTTCATGCTCTACACCTCGGGCTCCACCGGCGCCCCCAAGGGCGTGCTGTCGACCCAGCGCAGCTGCCTGTGGTCGGTGGCGTCCTGCTACGCGCCGCTGCTCGGGCTCTCCCGCGACGACCTGGTGCTCTGGCCGCTGCCGCTGTTCCACAGCCTGGCGCACATCGTCTGCGTGGTCGGCGTCACCGCGACCGGCGCGACCGCGCACATCATGCCGGGCTTCTCCGCGGACGAGGTACTGGCCGAGCTGCGCGGCGACGCGTACACCTTCCTCGCCGGGGTGCCCGCCCTCTACCACCACCTGCTGCGGGAGGCCGACGCCGGGCGGCTGGACATGCCGCGGCTGCGGGTCTGCCTGTCGACCGGCGCGGTCACCTCGGCCTCGCTGGCCCGGGACTTCGAGGACGCGTTCGGCGTCCCGCTGCTCAACAGCTACGGCTCCACCGAGACCTGCGGCGCGATCGCGACCGAGGCGCCGGGCGCCGAGCGGGTCTCCGGTTCGTGCGGCCTGCCGGTCCCCGGCCTGGAGGTGCGGGTGGTCGACCCGGAGACCGGGATCGACACCGCCCCCGGGACGGAGGGCGAGGTGTGGGTGCGCGGGCCGAGCCTGATGCAGGGCTACCACAACCGGCCGGAGGCCACCGCCGAGGCGCTGCGGGACGGTTGGTACCGGACCGGCGACCTGGCGGTCCGGGCGGCCGGCGGCCAGCTGACGATCAGCGGGCGGCGCAAGGAGCTGATCATCCGGGGCGGGGAGAACATCCACCCGGGCGAGATCGAGGACGTCGTCCGCACGGTGCCCGGTGTGCTGGACGTCGCCGTGGCGGGCCGGCCGGACGAGGTGCTCGGCGAGGTGCCGGTCGCGTTCGTGGTCGCCGCGCCGGAGGGCGTCGACGCCGAGCTGGTCTTCGCCGCCTGCGCCGAGCAGCTGTCCTGGTTCAAGGTGCCGCAGGAGGTCCGGGCGATCGCCGCCGTGCCGCGCACCGCCTCGGGCAAGGTCACCCGGCACCGGCTGTTCGACCAGCCCGGCACCCTGCTCGGCGCCCGGGGCGTCCGGCAGGAGTCGCTGTACCGGATGGACTGGGTGCCGCTGCCCGCCGGGCCCGTGGAGCCGGTGCGCGCCGCGCTGCTGGCGAGCCCGTCGGACGGAGCCGCCCGGCTGAACGAACCGGACGGCCTGAACGGAGCGGACGGACTGGACGGCCTGGGCGGACCGGACGGCCTGGCGGTCGACCGCTACGCCGACCTGGCGGAGCTCACCGCGGCCGGTGCGCCCGAGGTCGTCTACCTGCCCTGGCCCGCCGCCGGCGCGGAGCCGGTCGCGGACGCGGCCCGGCGGACCGCCCGCGAGGCCGCCGAACTGCTGACCCGCTGGCTCGCCGACGACCGGCTGCGGGAGACCCGCCTGGTGGTGCTGACCCGGGGCGCGCTGGCCGTGCACCCGGGCGAGGAGGTCCCGGGGCTGGCGCAGGCTCCGCTCTGGGGGCTGCTGCGCGCCGCGCAGACCGCGCACCCCGGCCGCTTCACCGTGGCCGACCTGGACGGCGAGTCCGCCTCCGCGGCCGCCCTGCCGGCCGGCCTGGCCACCGGCGAGCCGCAGTTCGCCGTCCGCGCCGGGGTGCTGCGGGCGCCCCGCCTGGTGCCGGTCACCGCCGCCGCGTCCGGCCGCCGCCTCGACGGCACCGTGCTGGTCACCGGCGCCGGCGGGACGGCCGCGGCCGCGATCGCCCGGCGGCTGGTCGCCGAGCACGGCGTCCGGCACCTGGTGCTGGCCTCCACCACCCCCGACTCGGCCGCGCTGGCCGTGGAGTTGAGCGAGTCCGGCGCGGAGGTCACCCTGGCCGCCTGCGACGCCGCCGACCGCGCGTCCGTCGCCGAGCTGCTCGCGGGCGTCCCGGCCGAGCACCCGCTCACCGCGGTGGTGCACGCGGCCGGCTCCCCCGTGCTGGCCGCCGGCGGGCAGGCCGACCGCTGGGTGCGGACCGGCGTCGACGGCGCGGTGGCCCTGCACGAGCTCACCGCCGGGCTCGACCTGACGGCCTTCCTGCTGGTCTCCTCCACCGGTGCCCTGCGGGGCGCGGAGGACGGCGACCGCGGCGGCTGCGCCGCGTTCCTGGACGCGCTGGCCCAGCACCGCCGCGCCACCGGCCGGCACGCCGTGTCGCTGGCCTGGGACACCACCGACCCGGGCGCCGTGTCCGACGCCGAGCTGGGCGCGCTGCTGGACTCCGCGCTGGGCGGCGCCGACACCCCCGTGGTCGCCACCCGGGACACCACCGGCGTCCTCTTCCGCGACCCGGCCGCCGCCGACGGCGCGGCGGACACCGTGTTCGCCGCCCGGCTGCGCGCGCTGCCCCGGGCGGAGGCCCGGCAGACGCTGCTCGGCCTGGTGCGGGCCGAGGCGGCCGGGGTGCTCGGCCGGGGCCTGCCGCGGACGATCGCGCCCGAGCGGGCCTTCAAGGACCTCGGGGTGGACTCCGCCTCGGCCGTCCGGCTGCGCAACCGGCTGCGGACCGCGCTCGGCCTGCGCCTCCCGGCGACCGTGGTCTTCGACCACCCCACCCCGGCCCGGCTGGCCGGCTTCCTGCTCGCCGGACTCCTCGACGAGGCACCGGCCCCGGCCGCCCCCGCCCGTCCGGCGGTGGCGGCGGACGAGGACCCGATCGCGATCGTCGCGATGAGCTGCCGCTACCCGGGCGGAGCCATCACCCCCGAGGCCCTGTGGCAGCTGGTCGCCGAGGGCCGGGACGCCGTCTCGGAGTTCCCGACGGACCGCGGCTGGGACACCGACGCCCTGTTCGGCGGCGCCCCCGGCTCGGTCGGCAGCTCCTCGGTCCAGGAGGGCGGATTCCTCTACGACAGCGCCGACTTCGACCCCGACTTCTTCGGCATCAGCCCGCGCGAGGCCCTCGCCATGGACCCGCAGCAGCGGCTGCTGCTGGAGACCTCCTGGGAGGCCATGGAACGGGCCGGGATCGACCCGGAGGCCCTGCGCGGCAGCCGGACCGGCGTGTTCACCGGCGTGATGTTCCACGACTACGCCAGCCGGCTGCCCCGGGTGCCCGAGGAGGTGGAGGGGTACCTCGGCACCGGCACCGCGGGCAGCGTCGCCTCCGGCCGGGTGTCGTACACCTTCGGCTTCGAGGGCCCGGCGATCACCGTGGACACCGCCTGCTCCTCCTCCCTGGTGGCCCTGCACCTGGCGGTCGCGGCCCTGCGGCGCGGGGAGTGCGACCTCGCCCTGGCGGGCGGCGTGGCGCTGATGGCGACGCCCGAGGTGTTCGTCGAGTTCAGCCGCCAGCGCGGCCTCGCCGAGGACGGGCGCTGCAAGTCCTTCGCCGCCTCCGCCGACGGCACCGGCTGGGCCGAGGGTGCGGGTGTGCTGCTGGTCGAGCGGCTGTCGGACGCCCGCCGCAACGGGCACCCGGTGCTGGCCCTGGTCCGCGGCACGGCGGTGAACCAGGACGGCGCGTCCAACGGGCTGACCGCCCCGAGCGGCCCGGCGCAGGAGCGGGTGATCCGCGAGGCGCTGGCCGCCGCGGGCCTGGCCCCGGCCGAGGTCGACGCGGTGGAGGCGCACGGCACGGGCACGAAGCTGGGCGACCCGATCGAGGCCAACGCGCTCCTCGCCACCTACGGCCAGGACCGTGAACTTCCGCTGCTGCTCGGCTCGTTGAAGTCGAACATCGGGCACGCCCAAGCGGCCGCCGGGGTCGGCGGCATCATCAAGATGGTGCTGGCGATGCGGCACGGGGTGCTGCCGCGCACCCTGCACGTGGACACGCCGACGCCGCACGTCGACTGGACGGCGGGCGCGGTGGAGCTGCTGACCGAGGACCGGGAGTGGCCGGAGACCGGTCGCCCGCGCCGGGCCGGCGTCTCCTCCTTCGGCGTCAGCGGCACCAACGCCCACGTCATCATCGAACAGCCCGTCGTGGAGGAAGGCCCCACCGGCGGGCCCGCCGCGCACGGCGTGCTGCCGCTGCTGCTGTCCGCGAAGTCGGCGGACGCCCTGCGCGCCCAGGCCGCGCTGCTCCAGGACTCCGAGGCCGCCCCGCTCGACCTCGCCCACTCGCTCGCGACGACCCGCTCGCTGTTCAACCACCGTGCGGTGGTGCTCGGTTCGGACCGCACCGAGCTGACCGAAGGGCTCCGGGCACTCGCCGAGGGCACCGAGAGCGCCACCGCGCTGACCGGTACGGCGGACGCCACCGGCGGGACCGTCTTCGTGTTCCCCGGGCAGGGCTCGCAGTGGGTCGGGATGGCCGTCGAACTCCTCGACAGCGAGCCGGTGTTCGCCGCGCGGATCACCGAATGCGCCGACGCCCTCGCCGAGTTCACCGACTGGAACCTGATCGACGTCCTGCGCGGCGCCGAGGGCGCACCCGGCTACGACCGGGTCGACGTCGTCCAGCCCGCCCTCTGGGCCGTCATGGTCTCCCTCGCCGCCCTCTGGCAGGCGTACGGAATCGAGCCCGACGCCGTCATCGGCCACTCCCAGGGCGAGATCGCCGCCGCCACCGTCGCCGGCGCCCTCACCCTCCAGGACGGCGCCCGCGTCGTCGCCCTGCGCTCCCAGGCCATCACCGCCATCGCCGGAAACGGCGGCATGGTGTCGCTCTCCCAGTCCGCCGAGGACGCGCTCGCCACCATCGCGCCGTGGGCCGACCGCGTCTCCGTCGCGGCCGTCAACGGCCCCTCCTCCGCCGTCGTCGCCGGGGACGCCGACGCCCTGGACGAGCTGCTGCGGCGGTGCGCCGCCGACGGCACCCAGGCCCGCCGGATCAACGTCGACTACGCCTCGCACTCGGCCCATGTCGAGGCCCTGCAGACCGAGTTGCTCGACCTGCTCGCCCCCGTCACCCCGCACGGCGCCGACATCCCGTTCTGGTCCACCGTCGACAGCCGCTGGCTGGACACCACGACGATGGACGCCGCCTACTGGTACCGCAACCTCCGCCAGACCGTCCGACTCGCCGACGCCACCCGCCAGTTGGCCGAGCAGGGCCACGACCTCTTCATCGAGGTCAGCCCCCACCCCGTCCTCACCGGCGCCATCCAGGACACCCTCCACCACACCACCGCCCACACCCTCGGCACCCTGCGCCGCGACCACGGCGGCACCCGCCGCTTCCTCACCTCCCTCGCCGAAGCCCACGTCCACGGCGCCCCCGCCGACTTCACCCCGCTCCTCACCGCCGGCCACCGCACCGACCTCCCCACCTACCCCTTCCAGCGCAACCGCTACTGGCTGGAGGCGGCCCCCGGCGCCTCGGACGTGACCGCCGTCGGCCTGGCCGCGGCCGACCACCCGATGCTCGGCGCGGCCGTCCCGCTCGCCGACGGGCACGGCCACCTGCTGACCGGCCTGATCTCGCGCACCACCCACCCGTGGCTGGCCGACCACACCGTCATGGGCACCACCCTGCTGCCCGGGACCGCCATGGTGGACCTGGCCGTCCGGGCCGGCGACGAGGTCGGCTGCGGCCGCCTCGACGAACTCACCCTGGAAGCCCCGCTGGTGCTGCCCGAGCAGGGCGCCGTCCAGGTCCAGGTGGTGGTCGGCGAGGCCGACGCCACCGGCGCCCGGCCGGTCGGCCTGCACTCGCGGCCGCAGGACGCCGCGGCCTCCCGGCCGTGGACCCGGCACGCCGCGGGCACCCTCTCCCCCGCCGCTCCCGCCGCCCCCGCGGACCTCACCCAGTGGCCGCCGGCCGGCGCCGAACCGCTGCCGGTCGAGGACCTGTACGAGCGGCTGCCCGCCGGGTACGGACCGGCGTTCCAGGGTGTCCGCGCGGCCTGGCGGCGCGGCGAGGAGGTGTTCAGCGAGGTCGTGCTGAGCGAAGAAGTCGCGGACCGGTCGGCCCGCTACGGGCTGCACCCCGCGCTGCTGGACGCCGCCCTGCACGCCATGGACCTCGGCGCCGTCCGGCACCGCGAGGAGTCCGCCGAGGGCCACCTGGCGTTCGCCTGGAGCGGGGTCTCGCTGCATGCCGCCGGCGCGACCGCCCTGCGGGTCCGGCTCTCCCCGGCCGGCCTGGACTCGGTCGCCCTGGAGGCCTCCGACGAGCACGGCGTGCCGGTGGTCTCGGTGGAGGGCCTGGCCGTCCGGCCAGTCTCCTCCGACCAGCTGCGCGCGGTCCACGCCGGGCCCGACGGCGACTCGCTGTTCCGCGTCGACTGGACGGACCTGCCCGGGGCCGCCCCGGTCACCGGCCGCTACGCCCTGGTCGGCGAGGACGCCCTCGGCCTGGCCGCCGGGCTCACCGCGGCGGGCAGCACGGTGGACGCGTACCCCGACCTGGCCGCCCTCGCCGCCGCCGACGGCGCCGCCCCCGACACCGTCCTGCTGCCCCTCGCACCGGGCGCCGCACCGGAGTTGGTCCCCGCCGTGCGGGCGGCCACCCACGCGCTGCTGGGCCTGCTCCAGCAGTGGCTCGCCGAGGAGCGCTTCGCCGAGAGCCGCCTGGTCGTGCTCACCCGGGGCGCGGTGGCCGGGGACGGCCCGGGCGACGGCCTGCCGGACCTGGTGACCGCCCCGCTGTGGGGCCTGGTCCGCTCGGCGCAGTCCGAGCACCCGGACCGGATCGTCCTGGTCGACCTGGACGCGCAGGACGCCTCCTACCGCGCCCTGCCCGCCGCCCTGGCTGGCGACGAGCCGCAACTGCTGCTGCACGACGGCTCGGTACGGGCCGCGCGGCTCACCCGGGTGCGGCCCGCCGAGCAGGGCGCCCCGGCGCTCGACCCGAACGGGACGGCCCTGGTCACCGGGGCCACCGGCGGCCTCGGCGTGCTCGCCGCCCGCCACCTGGTCGCCGCCCACGGCGTCCGGCACCTGCTGCTGACCAGCCGCCGCGGCGAGGCCGCCGAGGGCGCCGCCGAACTCCTCGCCGAGCTGCGCGCGACGGGCGCCGAGGTCACCCTGGCCGCCTGCGACGTCGCCGACCGCTCCGCCCTCGCCGAGCTGCTGGCCGGCGTCCCGGCCGAGCACCCGCTCACCGCCGTGGTGCACACCGCCGGGATCGTCGACGACGGCGTGATCGAGACGCTCACCGACGGGCAGTTCGACCGGGTGCTCGCGCCCAAGCTCTCCGGCGCGCTCAACCTGGCCGAGCTCACCCGCGACGCGGACCTGGCCGCCTTCGTGCTCTACTCCTCCGCCGCCGCCGTGTTCGGCGCCGGCGGGCAGGCCAACTACGCCGCCGCCAACGCCTTCCTCGACGCCTACGCCCGGCACCTGCGAGCCGAGGGCCGGCCGGCCGTCTCGCTGGCCTGGGGCCTGTGGGCGGAGCGCAACGGCATGGGCGGCCGGCTCACCGGCACCGACCTGCGCCGGATGGCCGGCGTCGGCACCGCGGCGCTCTCCGCCGAGGAGGGCCTCGCCCTGCTGGACGCCGCCCGCGCGGCCGGCGAACCGGCGCTGATGCCGATCCGGCTCGACCTGGCCGCCGTGCGCGCCCAGTCCGACGCCGTCCACCCGCTGCTGCGCGGACTGGTCCGCACCCGCTCGGGCCGGCGGCGCCCGACCGACCGGGCCGGCGGCTCGGCCCTCGCCCAGCGGCTGGCCGGGCTGACCGGGCCCGAGTGCGACCGGGAGCTGCTGGACCTCGTCCGCGCCACCGCCGGCACCGTGCTCGGGTACCCGGCCGGCACGGCGGTGGACCCCGAACGGACCTTCAAGGAGCTGGGCTTCGACTCCCTCACCGCGGTCGAGCTCCGCAACCGCCTGCACGGCTCGACGGGCCTGCGCCTGCCCGCCACGCTGATCTTCAACTACCCGACCCCGAAGGCCCTGGCCGGCCACCTGCGCGAGCAGGTGCTCGGCGACCGGCTCCCGGCCGCCGCACCGGCCGCGGCCACCACCGCGGCGGCCCGGGACGACGACCCGATCGCGATCGTCGGCATGGGCTGCCGCTTCCCGGGCGGCGTGCGCACCCCGGAGGACCTGTGGGAGCTGGTCCTCGCCGGGCGCGACGCGGTCGGCGCCCTGCCGACCGACCGCGGCTGGGACCTCGACGGGCTCTACGACCCCGACCCCGACCGGGTCGGCACCTCGTACACCCGCGAGGGCGGATTCCTGTACGACGTCGCCGAGTTCGACGCGGCGTTCTTCGGGATCAGTCCGCGCGAGGCGCACGCCATGGACCCGCAGCAGCGGCTGCTGCTGGAGACCTCCTGGGAGGCCTTCGAGCGGGCCGGCGTCGACCCGGTGTCCGTCCGGGGCGGGCAGGTCGGCGTGTTCGTCGGCACCCACGGCCAGGACTACGGCACCCTGCTGGCCGCCGCCCCGCCCGGCAACGAGGGCTACCTGGTCACCGGCAACGCGGCCAGCGTGGTCTCCGGCCGGATCTCCTACGCGCTCGGCCTGGAAGGGCCGGCCGTGACCATCGACACCGCCTGCTCCTCCTCGCTGGTGGCGCTCCACCTCGCCGTCCAGGCGCTGCGCGCCGGCGAGTGCTCGATGGCGCTCGCGGCCGGTGCCGCCGTGATGGCCACCCCCGAGGGCCTGGTGGCGTTCAGCCGCCAGCGCGGCCTCGCCGAGGACGGGCGCTGCAAGGCCTTCGCGGCGGCCGCCGACGGCTTCGGCATGGCCGAGGGCGTGGGCGTGCTGCTGGTCGAGCGACTGTCGGACGCCCGCCGCAACGGGCACCCGGTGCTGGCGGTCGTCCGGGCCACCGCGATCAACCAGGACGGCGCCTCCAACGGGCTCACCGCCCCCAACGGCCCCGCCCAGGAACGCGTCATCCGCCAGGCCCTGGCCACCGCCGGCCTCACCGCCGCCGACGTGGACGCCGTCGAGGCGCACGGCACCGGCACCCGGCTCGGCGACCCGATCGAGGCCAACGCCCTGCTCGCCACCTACGGCCAGGACCGCGAACTGCCGCTCCAGCTCGGCTCGGTGAAGTCCAACCTCGGCCACACCCAGAGCGCGGCGGGCGCGGCGGGCATCATCAAGATGGTGCTGGCGATGCGCCACGGGGTGCTGCCCCGGACCCTGCACGTGGACGAGCCGACGCCGCACGTCGACTGGTCGGCGGGCGCGGTGGAGCTGCTCACCGAGGAGCGGGAGTGGCCGCAGACCGGCCGTCCGCGCCGGGCCGGTGTCTCCTCCTTCGGCGTCAGCGGCACCAACGCCCACGTCATCCTCGAACAGCCCTCCCCGGAGGCCCCGGCCGGCGAGCCCGCCGCGCACGGCGTGCTGCCGCTGCTGCTGTCCGCGAAGTCGGCGGACGCCCTGCGCGCCCAGGCCGCGCTGCTCCAGGAGTCCGAGGCCGCCCCGATCGACCTCGCCCACTCGCTGGCGACGACCCGCTCGCTGTTCAACCACCGTGCGGTGGTGCTCGGTTCGGACCGCACCGAGCTGACCGAAGGCCTCCGGGCACTCGCCGAGGGCACCGAGAGCGCCGCCGTGGTCGAGGGCACCGTCTCCACCACCGGACGCACGGTGTTCGTGTTCCCCGGCCAGGGCTCGCAGTGGGCCGGCATGGCCGTCGAACTCCTCGACAGCGAGCCGGTGTTCGCCGCCCGCATCACCGAATGCGCCGACGCCCTCGCCGAGTTCACCGACTGGAACCTCATCGACGTCCTCCGCGGCGCCGACGGCGCACCCGGCTACGACCGGGTCGACGTCGTCCAGCCCGCCCTCTGGGCCGTCATGGTCTCCCTCGCCACCCTCTGGCAGGCGTACGGAATCCACCCCGACGCCGTCATCGGCCACTCCCAGGGCGAGATCGCCGCCGCCACCGTCGCCGGCGCGCTCACCCTCCAGGACGGCGCCCGCACCGTCGCCCTGCGCTCCCAGGCCATCACCGCCATCGCCGGAAACGGCGGCATGGTCTCCGTCGCCCTCCCGGCCGAGGACATCGACCTCACCCCCTGGCAGAACCGGATCTCCGTCGCCGCCGTCAACGGCCCCTCCTCGGCGGTCGTCGCCGGAGACGCCGACGCCCTCGACGAACTCGTCGAGCGCTTCACGGCGGACGGCATCCGTGCCCGCCGGGTCACCGTGGACTACGCCTCGCACTCGGCCCATGTCGAGTCCCTGCAGGCCGAGTTGCTCGACCTGCTCGCCCCCGTCACCCCGCGCGGCGCCGACATCCCGTTCTGGTCCACCGTCGACAGCCGCTGGCTGGACACCACGACGATGGACGCCGCCTACTGGTACCGCAACCTCCGCCAGACCGTCCGACTCGCCCACGCCACCCAGCAGTTGGCCGAACAGGGCCACGACCTCTTCATCGAGGTCAGCCCCCACCCCGTCCTCACCGGCGCCATCCAGGACACCCTCCACCACACCACCGCCCACACCCTCGGCACCCTGCGCCGCGACCACGGCGGCACCCGCCGCTTCCTCACCTCCCTCGCCGAAGCCCACGTCCACGGCGCCCCCGCCGACTTCACCCCGCTCCTCACCGCCGGCCACCGCACCGACCTCCCCACCTACCCCTTCCAGCGCAACCGCTACTGGCTGGACACCGTGGCCGGTGCGGCCGCCGTCACCACGGCGGGCCTCACCGCCCCCGAGCACCCCCTGCTCGGCGCGGCCGTGCCGCTCGCGGACGGCCACGGCCACCTGCTGACCGGGCTGCTCTCCCGGCACAGCACGCCGTGGCTGGCCGACCACACCGTGATGGGCGCGACCCTGCTGCCCGGAACGGCGTTCCTGGAGCTGGCCGTCCGGGCCGGCGACGAGGTCGGCTGCGGCCGCCTCGACGAACTCACCCTGGAAGCCCCGCTGGTCCTGCCCGAGCGCGGTGGCGTCCGGCTCCAGGTCCTGGTCGGCGCGGAGCAGGACGGCCTCCGTCCGCTGCGGATCGACTCCCGCCCGGCCGACGCCGCCGAGGACGAGCCGTGGACCCGGCACGCCTCGGGCACGCTCTCCGCGGCCACCGACGCGACCACCGACGCGGCGGCCGACACGGCAGCCGACGAGTCCGCCGCGGACCTCACCGCGTGGCCGCCGGCCGGCGCGACCCCGCTGGACGTCACCGACGCCTACCAGCGGCTCGCCGACGCCGGGGTGGACTACGGCCCGGCCTTCCAGGGCCTGCGAGCCGCCTGGCAGCACGGCGACCAGGTCTACGCCGAGGTCGCCCTGCCCGCCACCGAGCAGGCCGCGGCCGCCCGCTACGGGCTGCACCCGGCGCTGCTGGACGCCGCCCTGCACGCGATGGGCCTGGTGCCGGACGCCGAGCAGGGCAGGCTCGCCTTCTCCTGGGGCGGGATCCGGCTGCACGCGAGCGGCGCGACCGCGCTGCGCGTCCGGCTGGCCCGGACGGCTCCGGAGACCCTGTCGCTGACCGTCGCGGACCTCGGCGGCGCGCCCGTCGCCTCGGTGGACTCGCTGCTGCTGCGGCCCGTCTCCGCCGAGCGGCTGCGCACCGCCGACCGGGCCGTGCGCGAGTCGCTGCTGCGGATCGAGTGGCTGCCGGTGCCGGCCGGCGACCCGGCCGCCCGCTCCTGGACGCTCCTCGGCACCGACCGCACCGACAGCACGGACAGCACGGACAGCGCCGACCGCACGGACTGCCTGGCCGCCCTGGCCGAGCTGGGCTCGGCGGTGGACGCCGGCGCGGCCGTGCCCGACGTGGTCGCGGTGGAACTCGCCCCGTACCAGGGGTCCGAGGCGACGGACGAGCTGGCCGCCGCGGTCGGCGCGACGACCGTACGGGTGCTGCGACTCGTCCAGGAGTGGCTGGTGGACCCGCGGTTCGCCGAGGCCCGGCTGGCCGTGCTGACCCGCGGCGCGGTCGCCACCGGGGAGGGTGCGCCCGATCCGGTCCTGGCCGCCGTGTGGGGCCTGGTCCGCTCCGCGCAGTCGGAGAACCCGGACCGGCTGGTCCTGGTCGACCACGACGGCGGTGAACTGCCGCTGGCCGCACTGCCGGTGGACACCGAGCCGCAGCTGGCCGTCCGGCGGGGCGCCCTGCTCGCCCCGCGCCTGGCCAAGGCGCCGACCGCCGCCGGGAAGCCGGCTGATGGTGCGCAGGCCCCGCTGGACGTCTCCGGGACCGTCCTGGTCACCGGCGCGATCGGCGGACTGGGCGAGCTGACCGCCCGCCACCTGGTCGCCGCCCACGGCGCCCGGCACCTGCTGCTGACCAGCCGGCGCGGCCCGGCGGCCGAGGGCGCCGCCGAACTCCTCGCCGAGCTGCGCGCGGCGGGCGCCGAGGTCACCCTGGCCGCCTGCGACGTCGCCGACCGCTCCGCCCTCGCCGAGCTGCTCGCCGCCGTCCCCGCCGAGCACCCGCTCACTGCCGTGGTGCACACCGCGGGCGTGGTGGACGACGGAACCGTCCTCTCCCTCTCCCCCGAGCAGTTCGACCGGGTGCTCGCACCCAAGGTCACCGGCGCGCTCAACCTGCACGAACTGGCGGGCGACGTCGGCGGGTTCGTCCTCTTCTCGGCCGCGGCCGGTGTGCTCGGCAACCCCGGGCAGGCCAACTACGCCGCCGCCAACTGCTTCCTGGACGCCCTGGCGCAGCGCCGCCGCGCCCAGGGCCGGCCGGCCGTCTCGATGGCCTGGGGCCTGTGGCAGGAGCGGTCCGGCATGGCCGGGCGCCTCGTCGACGCCGACCTGGAGCGGATCGTGCGGGGCGGCGCGGTGCCGATGAGCGCCGAGACCGGACTGGCCCTGTTCGACGCGGCCGTGGCCTCGGGCGAAGCGGTGCTGGTGCCGATCCAGCTGGACCGGGCCCACCTGCGCGGCCGTGCGGCCACCGTCCCCGCGCTGCTGCGCGGCCTGGCCTCCGGTGGCCCGGGCCGCCGCACGGCCGGTGCCCCGGACGCCGCTCCGGCGGGCGGTCTGGCCGGGCGCCTGGCCGGGCTCTCCGGCGAGGACCGTCGGCGGACCGTGCTGGACCTGGTCCGCGGCCACGTCGCCGCGGTGCTCGGGCACGACTCGGGCGACGCCGTGGAGGAGGAGAAGGCGCTCAAGGAGCTGGGCTTCGACTCGCTGACCGCGGTGGAGCTGCGCAACCGGCTCAACTCCGCGACCGGGCTGCGCCTTCCGGCGACCCTGGTGTTCAACCACCCGACGCCGCGCGCGCTCGCCGCGCACCTGGTCGAGGAGCTGCTCGGCGCGGACACGGACGACTCCGCCCCGGCCCCGGCGGCGGTGGCGGTCACGGCCGACCCCGACGAGCCGATCGCGATCGTCGCGATGAGCTGCCGCTTCCCCGGGGGGATCGCCACCCCGGAGGCGCTGTGGGAGGTGCTCGCCGAGGGCGGTTCGGTGCTCTCGGAGTTCCCGGCCGACCGCGGCTGGGACCTGGAGGGCATCTACCACCCCGAGCCGGGCACCCCGGGCCGCACCTACACCCGGACCGGCGGCTTCCTGACCGACGTGGCCGGGTTCGACCCGGCGTTCTTCGGGATCAACCGCCGTGAGGCGCTGGCGATGGACCCCCAGCAGCGCCTGCTGCTGGAGACCTCCTGGGAGGCCTTCGAGCGGGCCGGGATCGACCCGCTCGGCCTGCGCGGCAGCCGGACCGGCGTGTACGCCGGCATGGTCTACCACGACTACGCGACCTGGGTTCAGGACGTGCCGGAGGAGGTCGACGGCTACCTCGGCAACGGCAGCGCGGCCAGCGTGGCCACCGGCCGGGTGGCGTACGCGCTGGGCCTGGAGGGCCCGGCCGTCACCGTGGACACCGCCTGCTCCTCCTCGCTGGTCGCCCTGCACTTCGCGGCGGCCGCCCTGCGGCGCGGCGAGTGCGACCTGGCGCTGGCCGGCGGCGTGACCGTGATGTCCACGCCGAAGCTGCTGATCGAGTTCGCCCGCCAGCGCGGCCTCGCCGAGGACGGCCGCTGCAAGGCCTTCGCGGCCGGCGCCGACGGCACCGGGTTCTCCGAGGGCATCGGCATGCTGCTGGTCGAGCGGCTGTCGGACGCCCGCCGCAACGGGCACCCCGTGCTGGCGGTGCTGCGCGGCAGCGCCGTCAACCAGGACGGCGCCTCCAACGGTCTCACCGCCCCGAACGGCACCGCGCAGGAGCGGGTGATCCGCCAGGCGCTGGCCGCCGCCGGTCTCGCCGCGGGCGAGGTGGACGTGGTGGAGGCGCACGGCACGGGCACCAAGCTGGGCGACCCGATCGAGGCCCAGGCACTGCTGGCCACCTACGGCCAGGACCGCGAACTGCCTTTGCTGCTCGGCTCGGTGAAGTCCAACCTCGGCCACACCCAGGCCGCGGCGGGCGTCGCCGGGGTGATCAAGACGGTGCTCGCGATGCGCAACGGCGTCCTGCCGGGCACCCTGCACGTCGACGAGCCCTCGCCGCACGTGGACTGGACCGCCGGAGCGGTCGAGCTGGCCACCGCGACGCGGGACTGGCCGGAGACCGGCCGCCCGCGCCGGGCCGGCGTCTCCTCCTTCGGCATCAGCGGCACCAACGCCCACCTCGTCCTGGAGCAGGGCGACCCGGCGCCGACGGCCCCCGAGCGGACCCACGAGGGCCCGGCCGTACGGCCGTTGGTGCTCGCCGGCCGGTCCGAGGAGGCGCTGCGCGGCCAGGCCGGGCGACTGCTGGAGCTGGTCGAGGAGCGGCCGGAGCTGCACCCGGCCGACCTCGGGCTCTCCCTGGCCACCACGCGCTCGCAGTTCCCGCACCGGGGTGCCGTGGTCGCCGCGGACCGGGACGGCCTGCTGGCCGGGCTGCGGGCCCTGGCCGCCGGGACGCCGCAGGCGCCCGGTGTGCTGAGGGCGGTGGCGGCCTCCGGCCGGACGGCCTTCCTGTTCACCGGCCAGGGCGCCCAACGCGTGGGCATGGGAAGCGAGTTGTACGCGGCGTACCCGGTGTTCGCGGCGGCGTTCGACGAGGTCTGCGCCGA
>NZ_JBHVEU010000175.1:0-16575 GCF_042802075.1 Kitasatospora sp. NPDC057518 | reverse complement strand
CTCCCGCGGCGCCCCCCGTGGCGCCGCCGCAGGCCGCCCCGGCCCCGGCGCCGGCCGCCGCTCCCGTGCCCGCCCCGGCCCCCGCCCCGGTGGCGGCTCCCGGTGGGCAGCCGTCGGCGTCCGCGCAGCAGGGTGCCGCGCAGGTGCGGCAGCTGTGGCCGCAGATCCTGGAGGCGGTGAAGAACCGCCGACGCTTCACCTGGATCCTGCTCAGCCAGAACGGCCAGGTGGCCGGGTTCGACGGCAGTGTGCTCCAGGTGTCCTTCATCAACGCCGGCGCCCGGGACAGCTTCGTCGGCAGCAACAGCGACGACGTGCTGCGTTCCGCGCTGGCCGACGCGCTGGGCGTGGACTGGCGGATCGAGTGCATCATCGACCCGTCCGGCGGCGTCGGCGGCCCGTCCGGCGGTGGCCTGTCCGGCGGTGGCCAGGGCGGCGGCGCACCGGGGGGCGGTGCCCAGGCCGGTGGCGGCTGGGGAGCCCCGGCGGCGCGTCCGGCGGCCGCCGCGCCGTCGATGCCCGCGCCAGCCCCGGCGCCCGTGCAGGCTCCGCCGGTCCAGGCCGCGCCGGCGCCCGTCCAGGCCCCGCCCGTGCAGCCCGCGCCGGTGCAGGCCCCGCCGCCGGTGGCGGCGCAGGCCCGTCCGGTGCGGTCGGTGGCTCCGGAGGACGACGTCCCGGAGGCGGACGACCCGGACCTCAAGGAGGACGTGTTCTCCGGCCAGGAGCTGATCATCCGCGAGTTGGGGGCGACGGTGCTGGAGGAGATCCACCACCAGGGCTCCTGAACCGGCCCCCGGGTCCTCCGGCCCAGGTCTCCGGGCCTACGGGCCCCTGAGCGGACCCTGATCCGGGCCCGATCCGGGGCCCGGACCGGCGGGCAGCACGTAGGCTCGGCGGTGACGGACGAAGCGCCGTACGACAGCCGTGACAGCAAGGAGACAGCCGTGTTCCCCGGTGGTGGCCAGCCCAACATGCAGCAGCTGCTGAAGCAGGCGCAGAAGATGCAGCAGGATCTCGCGAACGCCCAGCAGGAGCTGGCCGAGGCGAAGGTGAGCGGTTCGGCGGGCGGCGGCCTGGTCGAGGCGACGGTGACCGGTGCCGGTGAGCTGGTGGCGCTGAGCATCTCCCCGGCCGCCGTGGACCCGGACGACACCGAGACCCTGGCCGACCTGGTCCTGGCGGCCGTCCGGGACGCCAACCAGACCGCGCAGAAGCTGCAGGCCGAGCGCATGGGCCCGCTGACCCAGGGTCTGGGCGGCGGCGGCATCCCCGGCCTGCCGTTCTGACGTCGTCCAACGGCGGCTTCCAAGGCCAGAAGGTCTGAAGTTCAGACGACAGACCCATGTGATTTATGTGGGAGTCGGGCGTCGGGCGCTGTGTCCGACGCCCGATTCGTTGGATGATGGCACCGGAGCACCACCGGCCGTCCGGCACCACCGGCCCCGGCCGTCCGGCTCCACCAGCTCCGGCTCCACGGGCCACCCGGCCCCACCAGCCACCCGGCTCCACCGGCCGTCCGGCACACCGACCATCCGAGGGAAGGCGCGACGTTGTACGAGGGCGTGGTTCAGGACCTGATCGACGAACTGGGCAGGCTGCCCGGCGTCGGGCCCAAGAGCGCGCAGCGGATCGCCTTCCACGTGCTGCAGTCCGACCCGACGGACGTGCGCCGGCTGGCGCACGCGCTGCTGGAGGTCAAGGACAAGGTCCGCTTCTGCGCGGTCTGCGGCAACGTCGCGGAGGCCGAGCGGTGCCGGGTCTGCCTGGACCCTCGCCGCGACCTCGCCGTCATCTGCGTGGTCGAGGAGCCGAAGGACGTCGTCGCCATCGAGCGCACCCGTGAGTTCCGCGGCCGCTACCACGTGCTGGGCGGCGCGATCAGCCCCATCGAGGGCGTCGGCCCGGACGACCTGCGGATCCGCGAGCTGCTGTCGCGCCTCGCGGACGGCACGGTCACCGAGCTGATCCTGGCCACCGACCCCAACCTGGAGGGGGAGGCGACCGCCACCTACCTGGCCCGGCTCTGCAAGCCGATGGGCCTGAAGGTGACCCGTCTGGCGAGCGGCCTGCCCGTCGGCGGGGATCTGGAGTACGCGGACGAGGTCACCCTCGGCCGCGCCTTCGAAGGGAGACGACTGCTCGATGTCTGACCGGACGATCAACCAGCAGCCCCACACCCCCCACCAGCAGTCCCACGGGGAACTGGGGGCGCACGCCCCGCACGTCCACGGCCACGGCTCGGAGCCGGACGACTTCGCCGTGCAGATCGCCGACTCGGTGGAGAGCTTCGTGCTCGCCGTCACCGAGGTCGCCAAGGGCGACGAGCCCGGCAGTGCGGTCTCGCTGCTGCTCCTGGAGGTCTCGCAGCTGCTGCTGGCCGGCGGCCGGCTGGGCGCGATCGAGGACGTCGTCCCGGAGGACCGGTTCGAGCCGGACACCGGCCCCGAGCCGGACGGTGAGCAGCTGCGCGAGCGCCTCGCCGAGCTGCTCGCGCCGATCGACGTCTACCACGAGGTCTTCGACCCGTACGGTCCGCCGGAGAAGCCCAACGCCTTCCGGATCTCGGACGACCTGGCCGGCGTGGTCAGCGAGCTCCAGCACGGCCTGACCCACTACCGCGAGGGCCGGGTCAGCGAGGCGCTGTGGTGGTGGCAGTTCTCGTACCTCTCCAACTGGGGTACGACCTGCACGGCGGTGCTGCGGGCCCTGCAGTCGCTGATCGCCCACGTCCGGCTGGACAGCCCGATCGGCGCGGCGCCGGACGGCGCGGACACCGACGACGACGGGCTCACCGACGAGCAGCTGGAGCAGCAGGCGGGCGACCTGATGGCGGCCGAGCTCGGCCTCGGGCGGTAGTTTCCCGGACGGAAATCCGGTGGAATCCGGCGGATCGCGGGCGGATCGCGGGCAGATCGTGGCACGGATCCCGGCACGGATCGCGGGCTGATCGAATGCGCCCTCGGATTGTGACGAATGCCTCAGCGCCCCGGCCGGAAAAGAAATCCGGCCGGATCGCCGTCCCCCGGTCGGGCGATTCTTCGGAGCGGTACCGAATCGCCCGCAGACCTGACGGCGGAGCCGCCCGTACGGCCGCTCACGTGCTGAAACTACCGTCTCACGATATGGAAAGCGCCGGTCGGAGCACCCCTGCTCGGTAGACTGACGACGACCGCACCCCCCTCTCCCCCGGGGGGTACGGGGGCCCGTAGCCCCCGGAAAAGACTTCGAGTCGAGGAGCGCACGTGGGCCTTGTCGTGCAGAAGTACGGCGGCTCATCCGTTGCGGATGCCGAAGGCATCAAGCGCGTGGCCCGCCGAATCGTTGACGCCAAGAAGGCCGGCCATGAGGTCGTCGTCGTGGTGTCCGCGATGGGCGACACGACGGACGAGCTCATCGAACTCGCGGAGCAGGTGTCACCGCTGCCTGCCGGCCGTGAGTTCGACATGCTGCTGACCGCTGGAGAGCGCATCTCCATGGCGCTGCTGGCCATGGCGATCAAATCCCTGGGGCACGAGGCGCAGTCCTTCACGGGCAGCCAGGCCGGTGTCATCACCGACTCCGTGCACAACAAGGCGCGCATCATCGACGTGACGCCCGGTCGCATCCGCACCGCCCTGGACCAGGGCAACATCGCGATCGTGGCCGGCTTCCAGGGCGTCTCCCAGACCAGCAAGGACATCACCACGCTGGGCCGGGGCGGCTCGGACACCACCGCCGTGGCGCTCGCCGCCGCGCTGAAGGCCGAGGTCTGCGAGATCTACACCGACGTGGACGGCGTGTTCACCGCCGACCCGCGCGTGGTGAAGAAGGCCCGCAAGATCGACTGGATCGCCTACGAGGACATGCTGGAGCTGGCCTCGTCGGGTTCCAAGGTGCTGCTCGATCGGTGTGTCGAGTACGCCCGTCGCTACAACATCCCGATTCACGTACGCTCGTCCTTCTCGGGTCTTCCCGGGACGATCGTCAGCAACGACAACCCGAACAAGCCCGAAGGGGGCGAGATGGAGCAGGCCATCATCTCCGGAGTCGCCCACGACACCTCCGAGGCCAAGGTCACCGTCGTCGGCGTACCCGACAAGCCGGGCGAGGCGGCGCGCATCTTCCGCGCCATCGCCGACGCCGAGGTCAACATCGACATGGTGGTGCAGAACGTCTCCGCCGCGTCGACCGGCCTGACCGACATCTCCTTCACCCTGCCCAAGACCGAGGGCCAGAAGGCCATCGACGCGCTGGGCCGGGTCAAGCAGGGCATCGGCTACGAGTCGCTCCGCTACGACGACGCGATCGGCAAGATCTCGCTGGTCGGCGCCGGCATGCGCTCCAACCCGGGCGTCACGGCGACCTTCTTCGAGGCGCTGTCCGCCGCGGGCGTCAACATCGAGCTGATCTCCACCTCGGAGATCCGCATCTCGGTGGTCACCCGCGCCGACGACGTGCCGGAGGCCGTCCGTGCCGTGCACAGCGCCTTCGGCCTGGACAGCGAGAGCGACGAGGCCGTCGTCTACGGCGGCACCGGGCGATGACCCGGGAACGGAGCGGGAGCACCGGGCGATGACCCGGGCACCGGGCCGGGACGCCGGGCGATGACCCGGCGTCCCAACCTCGCCGTCGTCGGCGCCACCGGCGCGGTCGGCGAGGTGCTGCTCGGGCTGCTCTCCCTCCGCCAGGACGTCTGGGGCGAGGTCCGACTCGTCGCCTCCCCGCGCTCGGCCGGCCGTACGGCGGTGGTGCGCGGGGAGACCGTCGGGGTCGTCCCGCTGGCCGAGGAGGCCTTCGCGGGGATCGACGTCGCGGTCTTCGCCGTCCCCGACCAGGTCTCCGCCCAGTGGGCGCCGATCGCGGCGGCCAAGGGCGTCGTGGTGGTCGACGACTCGGCCGCCTTCCGCACCGCGGAGGACGTGCCGCTGGTCGTCCCGGAGGTCAACGCGGCCGCGCTGCGGATCCGCCCGCGCGGCATCGTCGCCAGTCCGGCCGGCACCACCCTCGCGATGATCGCCGCGGTCGGCGCGCTGCACGCCGAGTACGGGCTGGCGCAGCTCGTGGTCGCCTCCTACCAGGCCGCCGGCGGCGAGGGCCGCGACGGCGAGGCGGCGCTGCGCGCGCAGACCGGGCTGGTGGCGGGCACCGCGGTGGGCCGGCAGACCGGCGACCTGCGCGCGCTGATCGCCGATCAGGGGCCGTTCGCCGCCCCGCTCGCGCTCAACGCCGTGCCCTGGACCGGCGGGCTGCGCGACGGCGGCTGGTCCGCCGAGGAGATGGGCATCCGCGACGAGTCCCGCAAGGTCCTCGGCCTGCCCGCCCTGAAGGTCTCGGCGACCTGCGTCCACATCCCCGTCGTCCGCACCCACGCGCTGGCCGTGCACGCGCGGTTCGAACGCGAGGTCACCCAGGAGCACGCGCAGGAGATCCTGCGGGACGCGCCCGGCGTGGTCCTCTACGACGACCCGGCGGCGGGCGAGTTCCCGACGCCGAACGACGTGGTCGGGACGGACCCGGTCTGGGTCGGGCGGGTCCGGCGGGCGCTGGACGAGCCGGAGGCGCTGGACCTCTTCCTCTGCGGGGACAACCTGCGCAAGGGCGCGGCGCTCAACCTGGTGCAGCTGGCCGAGCTGGTGGCGGCGGAGCTGACGGCGGGAACGCCGACGGATTAGGCGGTGACGGGCTCTCACGGGTTCCGATGTGCCCGCTTGTGTCCACACCTGTGTCCATACCTGTGTTCGCTCCTCGACACAATCTGTCCGGAATCCCGTGGGAATCCCCTGGAGGCCTCTTCAGCCGATGCGGAAGAATGGGCCCCGGGCTGGGCAACCATGACAGGGGATCGAGTGTCCAACGTGCGTGGCGAACGTGATGGTGGGGGCAAGGGCGGGCATCCCGGCAAGAGCCGCGGTGTCCTTCCCCTCGCGCGCCCCGAGGCCTGCGAGTAGGCCGGAAGAAGACCAGATGACGGCGGCCGCACCCGGTGCGGCGGACTCCGGTGCCGGTACCGACGCGGGTACCAGCGAGGACCTGCTCACCGCGACCTACCAGGCGCACTACCGCTCGCTGCTGCGGCTCGCCGCGCTGCTCCTCGACGACCTCTCGACCTGCGAGGACGTCGTCCAGGAGGCGTTCATCCGGGTGCACGCCGCCCGGCGCCGGGTGCGCGAGCCCGAGAAGACCCTGGCGTACCTGCGGCAGACGGTCGTCAACCTGTCCCGCTCCACGCTGCGCCGCCGCATCCTCGGGCTGCGACTGCTGCCGAAGCCCATGCCTGACATGGCCAGTGCAGAAGAAGGTGCTTACGATGCCCTGGAGCGCGACCAGTTGAAGGCCGCGCTGCGTGGTCTGCAACGCCGTCAGCGGGAGGTTCTGGTGCTGCGTTACTTCGTGGACATGACGGAGGCGCAGGTCGCCGAGACCCTGGGCATCTCGCTCGGCTCGGTGAAGGCCTACGGCTCGCGCGGGCTCGCCGCCCTGCGCGTCCAGATGGCGGCCGGACATGGCTGAGGCGGACGGCGACCGACGGCGGCCGGCGGACGGCACTCCGGAGGCGGGCGGGCCTGAGGTGAACGGACCCGGGGCGACCGGGCTCGGCGCTTCCAGAGCGAGCAGGTCCGGGGCCGAGGCCCCGGAGGAGCTGCTGTCCCTGTCCACCGAGGAACGGGCGGTGCGCGAACTGCTGCACGGCGCCGTCTCCGGCATCCAGCCCGCGGCCGGCGGGCTGCCGCGGATCCGGCGGGCGGTGCCCCGCCGCCGGGCCGCCCGGCGCGGTGCCTGGACCGGGGCGGCCGCGCTCGCCTTCGTCGTCGCGATCGGCCTGCCCGTCCTGCACGAGGGGGAGCACCTCGGGCTCTCCGGCGGCCCCGGCTCGGCCGACGCCAAGAGCCCGGCCGCCACCTCGCCCAGCGGCACCGCCGGGACGACCGGCGGCACCGGGGCGGCCTCGCACGCGAACCCGAGCGGCCCCGGCGACACCACCCCGCCGCCCGGTACGGCCTCGGCCCCGCACAGCCCCGGCGGCGGGCAGGCGAGCACCGACGGCGGCGTCGCGCCCAGCGGGACCTCCGGCGCCGGTGACGGCGGCATCGTCCCGCTCTGCACCCGGACGGACCTCGGTGAGGGCCTCGCCCAGGTCGGCACGGCCGACGGCGACGGGCGGATCTACGGCTCGTTCACCGTCTACAACGTGTCCGGGCGCAGCTGTCGGCTCGGCGGGCCGGGCTCGGTGGCGGTCACCGCCGTCAGCGGCGGCGACCGCGGCCGCATCCGCACCGCCGACCACGCCCCGGGCGACCCGGCCGCCGGCCTGCCCGCGATGGACGGGGAGCCGCCGGTGCTCGCGCCGCGGGCCGGGTACCGGGTGCCGTTCGCCTGGGTCCCCGACCAGACCTGTACCGGCTCGGGCACCCTGAGCACCCCGTCGAACAGCGTCAACCAGGTGGCCCTGCGCTCGGACGTCCCCGCCGCCGAGTCCGGCGCCCCGGCCTCCGTCCCCACCAGTGAGGTCAGCGCCAACCCGCCGGCCTCCTCGTCCCCGTCGGCGGGCCCCACCGCGGCCCCCAGCCCGACCGCGACGCCGACCGGCAACCCGACCACCGCGCCGCCCGCCGTGACCATCGCCCACACCCCCGCCCCCGGCAGCCCGGCGGCCGCCACGGCGACCCTGCCGGTGGCGTGCAGCGGCACCGTCTACCGCGGCGGCGTCCAGGGGCTGGGCGGCCCGGCGCCGCAGCCGTCGGGCTCACCGACGGCTCGGTGACGACGGCCTGAGCGTGGCCGCCGATGTAGAGGAGGGGCCGGGGCGACCGGCCGGAGGCGGCCGTGTTCGGGGCCCGGGGGACGGGGCGGGTGTGAGGAGTGGATACCGTGGGGGTGTGTACCGGTTCCTCCTGACTCCGCGCTGGCTCGGCGGCACCGTCGTGGCCGTGGCGGCCGTGGCGGTCTGCCTGTGGCTGGGTTCCTGGCAGCTCGGCCGCTTCGAGGACCGGGTGTCCACGCACCAGGAGGCCAAGCAGGCGGTCACCGCTTCGGGTGACGCCCGGCCGATCGACGCGCTGCTCAACCAGGCGACCCCGCAGGTGAGCACGGAAACCGTCGGCAGGACCGTCACGGTGACCGGCAGCTACGACGGCGAGCACCAACTGCTCGTCCCCAACCGCGTGGTGGACGGCAAGCAGGGCTACTACGTGCTCACCCCGCTGCGCACCGCCGACGGACACGCCGTCGCCGTGGTGCGCGGCTGGTCGGCCGGGGACCCGGCCGTCGCCGGGCCGCCGCCGGGCGGAGAGGTGACGGTGACCGGGCGCCTCCAGGCCAACGAGTCGGTGGGCAGCAACGGCGCGGTGGCGGGCGGTCTGCCCGCCGGGCAGCTCGGCATGATCAACCGGGCCTCGCTGCTGAACGTGCTGGAGTACGACGGCTGGTACGACGGCTGGGTGGCCGCCGACGACGCGCCCGCCGGGCTGGCCTCCGTACCGACCGTGCAGCCGCAGGGCGGCGACGGGCTCACCCTGCGCGCGTTCCAGAACCTGGGCTACACCCTGGAGTGGTTCGTCTTCGGCGGGTTCGTGGTCTTCATGTGGTACCGCCTGGTGCGCCGGGAGGCGGAGGCGGAGCAGGACCGGGCCCTCGGGCTGGACCCGGTCCTGGACTGACCGGCGGCGCCTTGACGCAGACGCCGGTTCGGCGCTCGGCCGCCCCGACTCGGCGTTCGGCCGCCCCGGCTCAGCGCTTGGTCGGCAGGGCCGGTGCCGGTGTCGGCTTGGCCGCCGGCGGGGGCGTCGTCGGAGTCGGCGTCTGCGGGGGGAGCAGCGGCTGGGTCGGGGTCGACGAGCCGGTGGGCAGCGGCGTCGGGTCGCTGTGGCAGTGGCCGCTGCCGTTGCCGCCGCTGCCGTTGTGGTCGTCGGAGTCGTAGTGGTCGATGTGGTGGTGCACGCTGCGACCGGTCTTGGAGCCCTTGGACCCCGACCCCTTCGAACCGGACGAGCCGCTCTTGCCGCCCCCCTTGGCGAGCTGGACCGGGTCGCCCCCGTCCGCGGGCGGCGTGTACACCGCCCGTACGACGGCCGCCCCCGGACCCGCCGCGCCCGCCTTGGTCGCGGTGCCGGCGTGCGGCACGGCGGGCGGCGCGGCAGGCGGTGTGGCGCCGGCGGGCGGCGTCGCGGCGGCGGTCGGTGACGCGGGCACGGCCGGCGCGGGCGCGACGGCCGAGGAGCTCGGTACCGGCGGGCCGGTCGGGGGCGGGCAGGACGCGGTGTTCCGCTGTGAGCCCGAGCAGCCGGTGAGCACCAGGGCCCCGGCGACCGCCACCCCCGCGAGCATCAGCAGGCGTCTCACGCAGCCCCTCCGTCTCCGTCACGCCCGGCCGTGCCCAGGTGCCGCCGCACGAAGTCGATCTCCAGTCGCAGCTGCTTGATCCGCTCCTCCACCACCAGCGAGCCGTGCCCGGCGTCGAAGCGGTACACCTCGTGCGGCTTGCCGAGCCGCTCCAGCCGCTCGACGTAGTTGTCGATCTGCCGGATCGGGCAGCGCGGGTCGTTGACCCCGGCGCTGATGTAGACCGGCACCCGCACCCGCTCGACGTAGGTCAGCGGCGAGGAGGCGGTGAAGCGCTCCGGGACCTCCTCCGGGGTGCCGCCGAAGAGCGTGCGGTCCAGCGACTTGAGCGCCTCCATCTCGTCGGCGTACGCGGTGTGGTAGTCCGCGACCGGGACGGCGGCGAGGCCGAGGGCCCAGTCGTCGGGCTGGACGCCGAGGCCGAGCAGGGTCAGGTAGCCGCCCCAGCTGCCGCCGGTGAGGACCAGCCGGGCCGGGTCGGCGAGGCCGCTGTCGACGGCCCAGGCGCGGACCGCCGCGATGTCCTCCAGCTCGATCAGGCCGACCCGCTCGTGCAGCGCGTCCGTCCAGGCCTGGCCGTAGCCGGTCGAGCCGCGGTAGTTGACCCGGACCACCGCGAAGCCGTGGTCCAGCCAGGCGGCCGGACCGGCGGCGAAGGAGTCGCTGTCGTGGTGCGTCGGGCCGCCGTGGATCTCGAAGACGGTCGGGTACGGGCCCTGCGCGGGCGTCGCCGGCCGCTGCACCAGGGCGTGCACCCGCCCGCCGGGCCCGTCCACCCAGACGTCCTCGACCGGCACCGAACCGGGCGGCACCGCGCCGGGCGCCCGCAGCACGACCGTCCCGGCGGTGGAGCGGACGGCGGAGGGCTCGGCGGCGGAGGACCACAGGTACTCGACGGTGCCGTCCGGACGGGCGGTGGCGCCGCTGACGGTGCCGCGCGGGGTCTCCAGGCGGGTCAGCCGGCCGTCGGCGAGCGCGTACGAGAACAGCTCGCTGCGCGCCTCGTACTCGTGCTCCACCAGCAGTGCCTCGGCGCCGGGGCGCCACTGCGCGGAGACGTCGCCGGGCAGCTCGCGGCCCTGCTCGTCGCGCAGCGGGAGGGCGGTCTCGGCGCCGGTGGCGACGTCCCAGATCATCGGCTCCCAGCGGCCGGTGCGCTGGTGGGCGACCAGCAGGCGGGTGTCGCCCTCGACCGGGGCGAAGCCCAGGCAGGCGACGCCGCGCGGCTCGTCCCGGCCGGTGACCTCGTCCAGCTCGGCGACGGTCTCGACGCCGCCGTCGGCGGTGATGCGCACGACCCGGATCGCGGAGTGCATCGCGTCGCCGTGCTCGGTGTGGTCGATGGCGAGCAGGGTGCTGTCGTGGCTGAGGTCGCCGATGCCGCCGTACTCCTCGTGCCGGTAGACCTCGACCGGCACGGCGGCGCCGGGGCGGCGCAGGTGCAGGGTGGTGCCGTCCTCGTCGGTCGAGCGGCCGACCACCACGGTGCCGTCGCGGCCCAGGGCCAGGCCGGCCGAGTAGGAGGCGGCGAGGCCGGGCACGGCCTCCTCGTCGGGGCCGCCCGCGAACGGCTGGCGGCGCCAGACGCCGAACTCGTCGCCGTCGTGGTCGTCGAACCACCAGACCCAGTCGCCGTCGGGGGACAGCTCGGCGTCGGTGGTGCCGTTCGGACGGTCGGTGACCCGACGGTGGGCGCCGGTGGTGCGGTCCCAGGCGTAGACCTCGTAGGTGCCGGTCGCGTTGGACACGTACAGCGACCGGTCGGGGGCGTCCTCGGCCCAGTCGGGCAGCGACACCCGGGCCGCCCTGAACCGCTGCTCCCACGCCGGTACGGCGCTCTTCTCCTCGCTCATCCGACCATCCAACCCGATCGGGGGGAGGGAAGGGAACGGGCGGGTGGGCTTCGGCCCACCCGCCCCGTGCCGCCGGGGTGGCGGCGGGGTGCCGGCAGGATGCCGGTGCAGGTGTTGCCGTGCGCGGCGGCCGGGGCGTCCACGAACGCCCGGCCCGGGGCCCGGGTTCCGTGGGGCCGGGGCGGGTGCCCGGGGCCATGCCGGGGTCAGCCCTCGTGCGGCGCTTCGTGCACTCGGTGCGCTTCGGCCGCTCCGTGGGCCCCGTGTGCTCCGCGCGGCAGGAACCGGACCAGGCCCACGAGCACCAGCTCCAGCACCGCCAGGGCCAGGACGCTGCGGCCGAAGGCGGCGGCCAGGTCGCCGGCGCCGTAGTAGACCAGGCCGATCAGCGCGATCCCGAGCGCCCCGCCGACCTGCTGCACGGTGGACACCACCCCGGCCGCGGAGCCGGCCAGCCGCGGCTCGACGCCGGCCAGGACCACCGAGGTCACCGGGGCGATCACCAGGCCCATGCCGAGGCCGTCCACGAACAGCCCGGGCGCCAGCCACCGGACGCCCGGGCTGTTCGCGGTGAGGGCCAGCAGGCCGAGCCCGAGGGCCATCAGCAGCCCGCCGAGGGCGATGGTGCGGCGCTCGCCGAGGCGGGCGGTGACGCGGTGGGTGGTGTTGGAGGTGATCAGGTAGCCCAGGCCGATCGCGGTGAAGACCAGTCCGGCGCCCAGCGCGTCCAGGCCGCGGCCGAACTGGAGGTGCAGGGCGAGCACCAGGAAGAAGGAGCCCTGGCCCAGCCAGAAGGCGAGTTGGGCGAGCAGGCCGGCGCTGAAGGCGCGGTCGCGGAAGAGCCGGGTGTCGACCAGCGGGGTGGTCGCGGTGGTGGCCGTGGCGGCGGCGGTGGTGGTGGCGCGGTGCTGGTGCACGGCGAAGACGGCCAGCAGGGCGAGCGAGCCGCCCAGGCAGAGCCCGGTCCACAGCGGCCAGTGCAGCTGCGGGCCCTGGATCAGCGGCAGCACCAGGCCGGTCAGCGCGGTGGTGACCAGCAGCACGCCCACCGGGTCCAGGCCGGGCCGCTGCGGGGCGCGGGACTCCGGCAGGCTGCGGCGGACCAGCGGGAGGGCGGCCAGTCCGATCGGCAGGTTGATCAGGAAGCAGCTGCGCCAGCCGAGGCCGAAGAGGTCGGCGCGGATCAGCAGCCCCCCGATCAGCTGGCCGAACACCGCGCCGACGCCCATGGTCAGCCCGTACCGGGCGAAGGCCCGAGCCTGGGCGGCTCCGCTGAACGCGGTCCGCAGGATCGCCAGCACCTGCGGACCCATCAGCGCCGCCGACAGGCCCTGCGCCACCCGGGCGCCGACCAGCGCGGCCGCCGTGGGGGCGAGGCCGCAGACGGTGGAGGCGAGGGTGAAGAGGGCCAGGCCGAGTCCGAACACCCGGCGGCGGCCGTACCGGTCGCCGAGGCGGCCGGCGGTGACCAGGCCGGCCGCGAGGGCCAGGCTGAAGCCGGCCATCACCCACTGGACGGCGGCCGGGCCGGCGCCGAGGTCGCCCTGGAGGGAGGGGAGGGCGACGTTGACGACGAAGATGTCGAGGGCGGTCATGAAGGTGGCGGTCAGGACGACCGGCAGCAGCCCCTTGGGGGCCGTCTGCGCCGTCCGCGCCGTTGCCCCGGTCTCGGCCTCGGCGGGCCGCCGGGTGTTCAGGGAGGTGCTCATCTCGGGCTCTCCTCAAGGGGGTTGGCGACTCAAGCGGGTCGGCGGCCGGTGCCGAGGGGCGGGCGCGGTGGGGAGCGCCCCGCCCCTCGGCCGGAGCGGCGGTCTGAGGGGGTCAGGCGCCCGGCACGCGGTCGAGGAAGCCGTACACCGCGCCGATCCGGCCGTCCGGGGTGGCCGCCAGCACGTCGAAGCCGATCACCACCGGTTCCGCGCCGGCCGGGCCCAGGTTCCAGGTGAAGCGGGCGACGTCGTGGTGCGAGTCGACCGGGCCGAGGGTGAACTCCAGCCCCGGGAACTGGGCCTGGGCGGCACCGATCAGCGCGTCGATCGCGTCCCGGCCGGTGACGGCGGCCAGCGGGTCGGTGTAGCGGCCGTCCTCGGCCCACACCTCGTCGACCAGCTTGCGGCGGGCCGCCGGGTCGGTCTCGTTCCACACCGCGAGGTAGCGCTCGGCGAGCTGCTGGAGGGCGGCGGTGGTGATCTCGGTCATCGTCATCTCCCGTGTTCCGGTGGGTGGTTGGCCGGATTGTTCCCGGTGCTCACCACGGTAGGGACGGGCGGCCGACGGCGAATCCGTCACGTATGGGTATGGGGGTACGTAGCCTCCGCAGAGGCGTACCGGTGCCGTGGTCGGCAGTGGTGCGCGGCCCTGCTGGGTAGGGTCGGGGCATGCTGTACGGGAGGGAAGGCGAACAGGCCGCCGTGGACGGGCTGTTGGACGGGGTGCGGGCCGGACGCAGCGGAGTGCTGCTGCTCCGGGGCGAGGCCGGCATCGGCAAGACCGCGCTGTTGGACGACGCCGTCGCGCGGGCGGGGGAGGCGTTCCGGGTCGTCCGGGCGGCCGGCGTCGAGTACGAGGCCGAGCTGCCGTACGCCGGGCTGAGCCTGCTGCTCGCGCCCGGCCTGGACCGGCTGGACGTCCTGCCCGGCCCGCAACGGCGGGCGCTGGAGGCGGCGTTCGGGCTCTCCGACGACGAGCGGATGGGCGACGACCGGGCGGGCGACCGGGCAGGCGACGGCGGTGGGGCGGGCGGCGGTGGGGCGGGCGCCGACCGGCTGCTGGTCGGGCTCGCCACGCTCGGCCTGCTCGCCGAACTCGCCGCCGACCGGCCGCTGTTGTGCGTCATCGACGACGTGCAGTGGCTGGACCGGGCCTCCCTGGACGCCCTGCTGCTGGCCGCCCGGAGGCTCCAGGCCGAGGGGGTCGCCCTGCTGCTCGCCGCCCGCACCGGCGGCCCGTCCGGGGCCGGCGGCAGCCCGGCGGAGCGCCCGCTGGGCCTGCCCGAACGGCAGGTGACCGGCCTGTCCGAGGCCGACGCCACCCGGCTGCTGGCCCGGCGGGTCAGCCCCGACCTGCCGTCCACCGTCCGCGACCGGCTGCTCGCCGAGGCGGCCGGCAACCCGCTCGCGCTCACCGAACTCCCGGTCGCCGCCGGGCCGCAGCCACCGGCACCGGGCGGCCTGCCGCTCACCAGCCGGCTGCTGATCGCCTTCCACGGCCAGGTCACCGGCCTGCCCGCGGTCACCCAGACACTGCTGCTGGTCGCCGCCACCGAGGAGGGCGGGGCACTGGACGTCGTCCTGCCCGCCGCGGCCGCCCTCGGCGTCACCGCCGAACACCTCGCGCCCGCCGAGGCGTCCGGCCTGGTGACGGTCACGGCCGACCGCCGGATCGCCTTCCGGCACCCGCTGCTGCGCTCCGCGATCCTCCAACGGGCGCCGCACCACCAGAAGACGGCGGTCCACCGGGCCGTCGCCGGCGCGCTGCCGGACGGCGACCGCCGCACCTGGCACCTCGCCCTCGCCGCCACCGCCCCCGACGCCGGCCTCGCCGACGCGCTGGAGCGCACCGCCGTCCGCGCCGGGCGCCGCGGCGGCCACGGCGGCGCCGCAGCGTACGAGCGCGCCGCCCGCCTCACCCCGGACCGTGACGGCGCCACCCGCCGGCTCGTCCTGGCCGCCGAAGCCGCCACCGAGGAAGGCGAGTTGGTACGGGCCGAGGCGCTCGCCGACGAAGCCTCCGGCCGTACCGACAACATCCTGGCGCACGCCCTGCTCGACCAGGTCCGGGCCACCGCCCACTTCTGGCGCGGCTCCTACCCGACCGCCCACCGGCTGCTGCTCGACGCCGCCGGCACCGACATCGACCCGCCGTACGCCGCCCGGATGCTGCTCCAGGCCTTCCACGCCGCCTGGTACGCGGGGGAGGAGCCGGTGGCCGCCGTCCTGGACCGCCTGGCGGTCCTGCCGCTCGCCGCCGACGACCCCCTCGCCCCGCTCGCCCGCCACCTGCCCGCGGCGGTCCTGCCCGCGCTCGGCCGGCCCGCCGGCCCGCTGCCGCCCGTCCGGGAGGCCGCCGAGGCCGCCCGCCGGGCCGGGGCCGAGAGCCCGGTCGACCTCGTCCAGCTGTGCGGCGCCACCCTGGTCCTCGGACGCGACGAGGAGACCGCCGAACTCGCCGCCGAACTCGTCGCCGAGGCCCGCGCCAAGGGCACCGTCGGCGTGATGCCCACCCTGCAGTTCTTCCTCGCCGAGGCCGAACTCTTCCACGGCCGCCACCGCGACGCCGAACTCACCGCCACCGAAGGCCTCGGCCTCGCCCGGGACACCGGCCAGCACCAGTGGGTCAGCCAACTCACCGCGCTGCTCGCCCACCTGGCCGCGCTCGACGGCCGCACCGACCACTGCGCCGAACTCGCCGCCACCGCCCTCGCCACCACCGGCCCGCAGACCGCCGCCCCCGCCGCCGGCCAGGCCTGGGCCCAGTGGGCACTCGCCCTGCGCGACCTCGGCCAGGGCCGCGCCGGCGACGCCGCCGACCGGCTGCACACCCTCACCACCGGCCCGCACCGCCACCACGTCAGCGCCACCCGGGCCGTCCCCGACCTCGTCGAGGCCGCCGTCCGCCTCGGCACCCCCGAACGCGCCGCCGAAGCCTACGAACGCTTCGCCCGCTGGACGGCCGCCGCCGACCGCCCCTGGGCCGAGGCCCTCCGCCTGCGCTGCCAGGCCCTGCTCGGCCCCGACGAACTCGCCGAGACCACCTACCGCGCCGCCCTCTCCCGGCACGAAACGGCCCACCGCCCCTTCGAACAGGCCCGCACCGCCCTCCTCTACGGCGAATGGCTGCGCCGCACCCGCCGCCGCACCGACGCCCGCCCCCACCTGCGCGCCGCCCTGGAGACCTTCGACCGCCTCGCCGCCCACCCCTGGGCCGCCCGCGCCCGCACCGAACTCTCCGCCACCGGCACCCCGGCCCCCACCCCGTCCACCCCCACCGGCACCCCCCAGTCCCCCCTCACCCCCCAGGAACTCCAGATCGCCCGCCTCGCCGCCCAGGGCCTCACCAACCGCGACATCGCCGCCCAGCTCTTCCTCAGCCCCCGCACCGTCGCCCACCACCTCTACAAGGCCTACCCCAAGCTCAACATCACCTCCCGCACCGAACTCCCCACCGCCCTCTGACGGCCCGGGCCCGGCGACGGCGGCGCGGCCGCGGAGCCCCGGACGCACCGGCGCTGTCCGTACGGGAAGTTGGCCTTGCCCGCAGCGCGGCTCGCCCGGCGGCCGGGGCGGGGCGCCGGGCGCGCGGTGGAGCTACCTGCGGTCGGCCGGTGGAGGTCGCGGACGGCACCCGGGCGTCGGACCCGGCTGAGGAGTGGTCACCCGGCCGGTCGCGCACAACGACAGAGGGG
>NZ_JBHVEU010000174.1:0-16649 GCF_042802075.1 Kitasatospora sp. NPDC057518 | reverse complement strand
GCCCCTGCCGATCGGCAGGGGAGGCCCGGCCGCTTTCCCGCCGGATTCCTGCCGAACGGCACATGCGCGAAGGGGCTTCCGGCGATCACTCTTGGGGGCATCGCGACGGTGGCCACCCGGGCCGCCGCGGAAGGGAGTCCTCACCGTGTTCCGTGCCCGCGCTCTCCGCCTTCGCACCGGTCGTGTGCAACTGAATGACCGTCAGCCGCGTGTTCTCCAGGGCGGATCGCTCCGCCCCACAGCCGCCCCACCCGCATCGGAGAGCACATGGCCGTCAGCAAACCCGCCACCCTCGCACGGGGCCTCGCCGCCCTGCTCCTCGCGGCGGCGTCCGCATCCACCGCACCCGCCTTCGCCGCCACGCCTGCTCCGGCCGCCCTCGGTCCGGCTGTCCTCGATCCGGCCGCCCTCGACGCCGCGATCGCCGCCCGGCCGGGCGACCCGGTGGCGGGCGCGGTCGCCCGGGTGACGGCCGACGGCCTGGTCTGGCGCGGCAGCGCCGACGATCCGGTGAGCGGGCGGCCGGTGGCGCCGGACGCGGCGTTCCGGATCGGCAGCATCAACAAGACCTTCGTCGCCGCAGTGCTGCTCCAACTCGCCGCCGAGCAGCGGATCTCCCTGGACGGCACCGTCCAGCAGTACCTGCCCGGCACGCTGCCCGCGAGCTTCACGCTGCCGATCACCGTCCGTCAACTCCTCGACCACACCAGCGGACTTCCGCAGGCCGTCGAGGGCCCGGAACTCGAGGGCACCGAGCTGGAGAAGCGCGACGGCCTGATCGCCAACCGCTTCGCGATCGAGACGCTCGACCTGGTCGTCCAGCGGACGCTCCGGCCCCACCCGGAGCGCGGCCTGCCCGAGGCCGGCCCGGCCTTCGATCCGGGCAGCGAGCAGGAGTACAACAACTTCAACTACCGGGTGGCGGGCCGGATCATCGAGCAGGTGACGGGGCACACGATCAGGGAGGAGGTGACGGCCCGCATCCTGAAGCCGCTCGGCCTGCGGCACACCGAGGTGACGGAGGGCAGGCCCGCGATGCCCGAGCCCCACCTGGCCGGCTACGTCCCCGACAGTGCCGACACCCCGACGGACGTCTCCGAGCAGGGCGGCAACCCGGAGTCGATGGTGTCCACCCCGGCCGACCTGGACAGGTTCCTGCGCGCCCTGCTCGACGGCGAACTCCTGCCTCCGCAGCAGCTGCACGACCTGCTCACCCTGCCGCGCGACGCCTCCGGCCGGCTGGTGCCCGTACGCGGAGCGGGCGAGTGCCTGTTCGGTCCGGACAAGGGTCGGGCCTGCTACAGCGCCGGACTGATGGCCGTCCCGCTGCGGGACGGCACGGTGCTCTGGGGCAAGACCGGGCACGACCTCGGGTACTCCGACGGCTTCTTCACCACCCCGGACCTGCGCAGGCGGCTGGTCTACTCCGTCGGCGCCGGGAGCGGCACCCCGGCACCGGCGCTCCGCCTCGCCGCCACGACCTTCGGCCCCTTCGCCCCCTGAGCCCGACCGGACCCGACCGAACCGGACCGAACCGGACCGGACCGGCAAGCCACACCAGCGCCCTCCCCCCACCGTCGAAAGGAAGCAGATGATCAGCATCCCCGGCGGGCTCGCCCGCACCACCATCGACCGTGAGGGAGCCCCCGGCGCGGCCTGGATCGCCGAACTCCCCGGCCTCGCCGCCGAGCTGCTGGAACGCTGGGGCTGCGTGCCGGACGGCGCCGCCACCCACGGCGGGGTCGGCCTGATCCTCCCGGTCCGGCAGGCGGCCGAGCGCGTGGCCGTACTGAAGGTCTCGTTCCCCCACCCGGGCAACGTGCACGAGCCGGACGCCTTCGCGGTGTGGGCGGGCCGGGGCGCCGTCCGGCTCTACGAACGGGACGACGAGCGCTTCGCGATGCTGCTCGAACGGGCGAGCCCGACCACGCTCGCGGAGGCCCGGGACACCGACGAGGTGCCGACGGTCGCCGGGCGGCTCAGCCGGCGGCTCGCCGTCCCGGCGCCCCCGGGCCTGCCCCGGCTGAGCGAGCAGGCCGCGGAATGGGAGGCCGGCCTGCGCGCCGACGCGGCCTCCCTCTCCCACCCCCTGCCGGCCCGCACGGTCGGCGCCGCCCTCGCGACCGTCCGCGAACTCGCCCGCACCCAGCCGGACGTGCTCGTCCACGGGGACCTCCACCCCCGCAACATCCTGCGGGCGGAGCGCGAACCCTGGTTGGCCGTGGACCCCAAGGGCTACGTGGGAGACCGCGCCTACGACGGCGGCACCCTGCTCAAGGTCCATGCCCTGACGCTGCTCGACGCGCCGGACCGGCAGCGCGCACTCCTCCGCGCGCTCGACGTCTTCGCCGAGGCCGCCGAGCTGGACCGCGAACGCCTCCGCCGCTGGACCCAACTCCACGCCGTCCAGGCCGCCTTCCACGGTCGGCGGCACGGCTTCCGGCTCGCCCGAGGAGGCCCCGGGCTCGACCGGCTCACCCGGTACGCGGACGAGCTCGCCGAAGCACTCACCCCCGCCTGACCGGCGCCCACCACCACCGGCGACCACCCGACGACCGCCTACGGGCACCCAAGGAGGCCCGCGACCACCGACCGTCACCGAGAAGCGCCCGGCCCAGGAATCACATTGGCGGTCGGCGGCCCGCACTGCCTATGGTCGGGGGATGACCACTCGAACCTTCCGCATCATGGTGCGCGGCGTCTTCGACGGCCTCACCGCCGACCAGCGTGCCGAACTGCTCGCCGCCGCCCCCGAGCACGACGTGCTGCGCGCCGCCTTCACCCGCGAGGGCCACCTCAGCTACGACGTCTCCGCCCGGGCCGCCTTCACCTTCCGCTTCCTCGACGAGGGCGAGGCCGAGGAGGACATCCTGGAGGCCACCGAGCGGGCCGAGCAGTCGGCGCGGGACTGGCTCACCGAACGCGGCTACGGCTACAAGAACCTCCGCTCCCAGGCCGAGGACCTCTCCCAGGCCCCGCTCGGCAAGCGTCAGCGCCGCGCCGCCAACACCGCGCACTGACCCACCCCTCCCCTCCCCCCTCCGCCACCTCCTTGACGGCTCGCCCTAGCGCTATACTTGAGCAGTCAAGGAGGTGGCAATGACAGAGCGTCCAGACCATCAGCGTTCAGACCAGCAGCAGCCGGACCAGGTGGACCGTGCCGCGACCGCACCGGTCGCAACGAGCCCGAGCCCCGATCCCCTGGACACCGCCCTGCGGCTGGTCCGCGCCCAGACCGCCGTGGTCAAGCGCTTCGACGCGGGCCTCAGCCGCCTGCACGGCGTCAGCCTGGCCGACTTCACCATGCTGCTCCACCTCTCCCAGGCCCCCGGCGGCCGGATGCGCCGGGTCGACCTCGCCGAGGCCCTCGGGCTCACCGCCTCCGGCGTGACCCGCGGCCTCGCACCGCTGGAGCGGATCGGCCTGGTCGCCCGCGAGGCCGCCGCCCGCGACGCCCGGGTCACCTACGCCGCCCTCACCCCGACCGGCCGCGAGCGGCTCGCCGAGATGCTGTACACCGCCCGCAAGGTCGCCGCCGAGCACTTCGCGGCGGAGCAGTGGAGCGCCGAGGACCTCGGCCGGCTGTCCACCCTGCTCACCCGCCTCGGCGGCACCGCCCCCGGCCGGCACCTCGGCTGATCCGCCCGCCTCACCGCCCCCGCGCGCACCCTTCCGCACCCCGCCACACCCTCCGCCCGAGCCCACGTCCTAGGCTGGCCCCGCACCACAGGGCACCCCCCGTGCCATCCGCAACAACCGGCACTACCCGCACCACCCGCACCACCCCACCCCCGCGAAGGGCCGCACCATGACCGACACCCCCGACACCGGGCCCGGCCCGGAGCGCGCCCTCGCGGACGCCCAACGCGCGCACTGGCAGCAGACCTACACCGCCAACCCGGGGATGTACGGCGAGCGGCCCTCCGCCCCCGCCGAGTACGCCGCCGGAGTGTTCGCCGCCGCCGGGGCCCGGGAGGTGCTGGAACTCGGCGCCGGCCACGGCCGCGACGCGCTGCACTTCGCCCGGGCGGGTTTCCGCGTGCTGGCCGCCGACTTCAGCCCGACCGGCCTGGAGCAGCTGCGCGCCACCGCGGCGGACCAGGGCCTGGCCGACCGGCTCTCGGTCCTCGCCCACGACGTCCGCGACCCGCTGCCCCTCCCCGACGCCTCCGTCGACGCGGTCTTCGCCCACATGCTGCTCTGCATGGCGCTCTCCACCGGGGAGATCGAAGCGCTCGTCGCCGAGGTCCGCCGGGTCCTGCGCCCGGGCGGCACCCTCGTCCACACCGTCCGCCACACCGGCGACGCCCACTACGGCGCCGGCACCGGCCACGGGGACGACATCTGGGAGCACGGCGGCTTCGCCGTCCACTTCTTCCCCCGCGAGCTGGTGGACAGGCTCGCCGAAGGCTGGCACCTGACCGACGTCCACCCCTTCGAAGAGGGCGAACTGCCCCGCCGCCTCTGGCGCATCACCCAGGAGAAGCCCCGATGACCGCCCCCGAAACCGCCACCCCCGACGCCCCGAACGCCCCCGACCTCACCATCGACGGCACCGGCCTGCTCTGCGTCCAGCTCCTGCTCCGGCTGCGCGCCCGGATCGCGCACCTCCCCGCCGGCGCGGTGGTCCACATCCACACCACCGACCCCGCCGCCCCGCTCGACCTCCCCGCCTGGTGCCACCTGACCGGCCACGAGTACCTCGGCCGGGTCCCGTACGAGGCCACCGACCGCGAGGTGTACGCGCTGCGCCTCACCTCCGCCCCGGTCCAGACGCGCCCCGACCGCCCCTGGCACCCGGCCCCCGTCACCGACTGACCGGCTGACCGACCCGCCCCGCAGGGCGCACCCGGAGCGGGCCACGGCTGCCGCACGCTCCAGGAAGCCTGGCAACGGACCCGAGGACGGCTCGCGGCCGGAGCCCCCGCAGCGACCGGTGTGCCACCATGATGAGGTACGAACGATCCAGCGCCACAGGGAGGTTGACCGCCGTGGACCCGATCATCAGCTGCCGCTGGCAGGACCCGAGCGGCGAGTGGGCCCTGACCGTCGGCCACAACGGCGACGCCTGGGAACTGCTCGCCTCGGCCCCCTCCTCGTCGGAGTCGATCCCCTTCGCGAACCCGGACGAGGTCCGCCGGCTCGCCCAGGCCCTGCTGGACCTGCCCGCCGAACCCGAGCCGTACGAGTTCGAGTGGCAGCTCTCCCGCAGCGGGCCGGCCCCCGCCCCGGGCGGGCCGCAGCCCCACTTCGCGACCTTCGCCGTCGGCCTCGACCCCACCGACGACCACCGCCCGTACCTCGCCTACCAGTCCTACTACGACCTGGGCCGGGCGACCGGACTCGGCCTGGAGGTGATCTGCGAGGACCCGCCGGTCGACCACCTCCGCGCCCAGGCCCACGCCTTCCTCACCACCTTCTCCGACCCCACCCGCCGGTAGCCGTACAGACCCACCACCCCACGGCCCCACCGCCCCACCACCTCGCCACCTCGCCACCTCGCCACCTCGCCACCTCGCCACCTCGCCACCTCGCCACCTCGCCACCTCGCCACCTCGCCGCCGAGCAGCCCCGACTCACGCCACCGCGCGCACCGCCCAGTCCACCTCGGCCGCCCAACTCTCCGGCGCGGCCCAACCGTTGACCACCGCCAGCAGCTCCAGGTACCGCTCCCGCCGCGGATCGGCCATCGCCCCCAGCCGCTCCGCCAACCGGTCGCGCACCGCCCCAGCTTCCCCCGGCACCGCCCCCGCGCAGCACCGCCCGTACCGCTCCACCAGCACCGCGACGACCGCCGCCGCCTCCGCCGACCCGGGCTCCACCCCGGCCGCGACCGCCGGCCCGGCCAACTCCCGCACCGCCACCGCCAGTCCGGGCCTCGGCAGCCCCGTGCCGGCCGCCTCCGCGGCCTCCACCTCGGCGAGCCCGCGCAGCAGCGCCCGGAACCCGGCGTCCCCCGCCAGCTGCGCCAACTCCACCCAGGCCTCGATCTGTTCGACCGACGGCTCCTCCGGCAGCTCCGGCGTCAACGAGCGCGCCACCGCGGCGAACCGCCCGCCGCCCCCGACCCCGCCGTCTTCGATCCCGCCGAACACCCCCGTCAGGAACTCCCCGATCAGGCGTCCCCGTTCATCCTCCGTGAGCCGGGCCAACCGGTGCACGAACGTCAACTCCTCAGGTGTGGAACCGAGCCTGGCCACCGCCCCGAGCACCGCCCGCCGCAGCCGCAGCACCCGGATCTGGAGGTCGATCGCCTCCGCCTGCGCGGCGGCGACGTCGGCCGGCGTCAGTTCACGCTCCACCACCCGCCGGATCGCGGGCAGTCCGAGCCCGAGTTCCCGCAGGGTGTGGATTAGGTCCTCTCTTTCGGACCACGTCGGATCAGCGCGCGGCGTCGGAGTGCGTGCATCGCAAGGCGGAGGAGGGAGTCCATGCGGAGCATCGGCGACCGACGACAACGCGGCGAGGTGCGTGCTCCGGCGTCGTGCACCCGGCGTGGTCCGAAAGAGAGGGCCTGCTTCGAGGCGCGCGACGGCCTCGGGGCCGTACCGCCGGTGGCCGGCCGGGTTGCGGTCGGCCGGCGACACGATCCCCTGGTCCGAGTAGAAGCGGACGGTCTTGACCGTCAGCCCCGTGCGCCGGGCCAGCTCACCGATCGTCCAGAGCGCGTCGCCGTTCATGGCCACCACCCTGCTACCTCCCCCTACGGGAGATGCAAGCCGCCCACGGCCGCGGCCGCCCCCGCCTCACCCACGGGGCCCGCGCCGACGCCCCTCCTCCCGCCCGGAGCGCCGCGGTGTCCGCCAGGCGGCGAACAGGATGCCCGCCGCGCCGATGACCGCCTGGAGCGCCCCCGTACCGGCCAGCAGGCAGATCAGGGTGCACACCGCCAGGATCGACATCAGGGCGATCAGATCGAGCGCGCGGCCGTCCGTCCCGGCACCACCGCCACCCCGCAAACCGGCAGACTCCCCCGTCGAACGTCGAATCTCCGATGACACTGCCGCCTCCCACGGCCGGGGAGGGCAGCGCCGAGGATCCGACTCCACACAACGAAACAGCCGCATCGCGCCGCATGTCTTGTGGGGTTGCTTCCCCGGCTTCCGCCGCTCGACGCGACGAAGCCTGCCCCCCAAAGATCATGCAGCCGAGCGGCTACACAGCAGCCATGGAAGCCGACATCCGACGCCGCGTCAACCCCGCCCGGACAGGCGGCGGTTCACCTGCCGGAGCCGACCGGCCGGCCTCCCCACCGAAGCGACGACCCCGGCCGAAGCGACGACCCCGACCGGGGAAGCGACCCCGACCGGGGAGGCGGCATCGGCACCCCGCCGTCAGGCGGTACGCCGCAGCAGCGCCAGGTACATCGCGTCCGTCCCGTGCAGGTGCGGCCACAGCTGCACGTCCGGGCCGTCGCCGAGCGCCGGGACGCCGGGCAGCAGCGGGCGCGCGTCGATCCACTCGACCCGGCCGCCCTCGGCCCGCAGCACGTCGTCCACGACCGCCCGGGTCTCCGCGAGGTGCGGCGAGCAGGTCGCGTAGCCGACCACGCCGCCGACCCGGGTGGCCTCGATGGCCGAACGCAGCAGGTCCCGCTGGAGCGGGCCGAAGGCGGCGATGTCCGCCGGCCGGCGCCGCCAGCGCGCCTCCGGGCGGCGGCGCAGCGCGCCGAGGCCGGAGCACGGCACGTCGACCAGCACCCGGTCGAAGCCTTCGGACCGCCAGGCCGGGCGCGTCCCGTCGGCCGCGATCACGGTGTACGGGCCGGGGTTGCCCGCCAGCGCCCGTGCCACCAGCCGGGCCCGGTGCGGCTGCTTCTCGCTCGCGACCAGCGCCGCGCCCCGCTCGGCGGCCAGCGCGCCGAGCAGCGCGGCCTTGCCGCCGGGGCCCGCGCAGCCGTCCAGCCAGAGCCGGTCCGGCCCGTCCAGCGGCGCCGCGGCCAGTGCCAGCGCGACCAGCTGGCTGCCCTCGTCCTGCACGCCCGCCCGGTTCTCCTGGACCGCCGCGACCGCGCCCGGGTCGCCGCCCTCGGCGAGCCGCAGGGCGAACGGGGACCAGCGGCCCGGTTCGGCCTCGGGCAGCGCGTCGGCCAGCTCGTCGACGGTGGCCCGGCCGGGTCGGGCGACCAGGGTGACCTCGGGCCGCTCGTTGTCGGCCCGCAGCAGCTCCTCCATCGCGGCGCGCCCGGAGGCGTCCGGCTGCCAGCGGCCGAGCGAGTCCCAGAGCGCGGAGACCACCCAGCGCGGGTGCGAGTGCACGACCGCCAGGTGGTCCTCGGCGTCCTTGTCGTACGGCGGGGCGACCTTCTCGATCCAGGCGTCCAGGTCGTGGGCGCTGATCCGGCGCAGCACGGCGTTGACGAACTTGGCCTTGCCGTCGCCGAGCACCACCCGGGCCAGCTCGACGGTCGCCGAGACGGCCGCGTGGCTGGGGATGCGGGTGGTGAGCAGCTGGTGGGCGCCGAGCGAGAGCACGTCCAGCACCGGCGGGTCGACCTTGCCGAGCGGCCGGTCGATGCAGGCGGCGATGACCGCGTCGTAGGTGCCCTGCAGGCGCAGGGTGCCGTAGACCAGCTCGGTGGCGAGGGCGGCGTCGCGCCGGTCCATGCCCTTCTGCTCGGCCTCGCGGAGCAGCGAGGGCAGGATCAGGTTGGCGTACGCGTCGCGCTCGTCGACGGCACGCAGCGCGCGGAACGCGACGATCCGGGCCGGGTCCTTCTTCGGGCGGCGGTGCGGGCGGGGGGCGCGCTTGGCGCTGGGGGTGGTCACAGGTGCCTCAAGGTGCTGCGGTGGTTATCAACGAACGGTGGTTAGCAACGAACTCGGACGACAACGCAATCAGACGACAACGAAGTCGAACGAACACGGACGATCTCAAACGAACAGTAGCGCCAAACCGGAGCGTCAGCCCCCGAAGCGCTCCCCCGCCTCCAGGCGCGCGCCCCGGGCCCAGTCGGCGGCCCGCATCTCCTTCTTCCCCTGCGGACGCACCTCCCCGAGCTCGATGTTGTGGCTGCCGGTCCCGACCCGGACACTGTTCTTGCCCGCCATCGCGACCTCGCCCGGCGCCAGCTCGGTGGAGTCCGGCAGCAGCCTGACCGGCCCGGTGACCTTCAGCCGCTCACCCCGGAACTCCGTCCAGGCCCCCGGCGCCGGCGCGCAGCCGCGCACCACCCGGTCGATCCGCAGCGCAGGGTGGCTCCAGTCGATCCGCGCGTCCTCGACGCTGATCTTCGGCGCGAGCGTGACGCCCTCGGCGGGCTGCGGCACGGCGTGCAGGGAGCCGTCCTCGATGCCGTCCATGGTGGCCGCGAGCAGCCGCGCACCGGAGAGGGAGAGTCGGGTGAGCAGCTCGCCGCTGGTGTCGGTCGGGCGGATCTCCTCGGTGATCACGCCGTAGACCGGGCCGGAGTCCAGGCCCTGCTCGATCAGGAAGGTGGACGCGCCGGTGACCTCGTCGCCGGCCAGCACCGCGTGCTGGACCGGGGCCGCGCCACGCCAGGCGGGCAGCAGCGAGAAGTGCAGGTTGACCCAGCCGTGCTTGGGGATCTCCAGGGTGCCGGGGCGCAGCAGCGCGCCGTAGGCGACCACCGGGCAGCAGTCGGGGGCGAGTTCGGTGAGCCGGGCGACGAAGTCCGGGTCGCTGGGCTTCGCCGGCTTGAGGACCTCGATCCCGGCCTCCTCGGCGCGCTGGGCGACGGGGCTGGCGACCAGCTTGCGCCCGCGCCCGGCCGGGGCGTCGGGGCGGGTGACCACGGCGACGACCTCGTGCCGGTCCGAGGCGAGCAGGGCGTCCAGGGCGGGAACGGCGACCTCGGGGGTGCCGGCGAAGACGAGACGCATCAAGTGCCTTTCTGCAAACGGAAGTTCAAGAAACCAACGAAGACCGACAACGACCGGGGAAGACCACCAGGGCCGCCGGGACCGAAGGAACCGGCCGAACTCAGCGGGCGGAACCGAAGGTGCTGTGCGGCGAGACCTTGACCACCGGGGCCGGCCCGGCGCCCCAGTCCGCCTCCCGGATCGCCTTCAGCGCGGCCTTGCGCTGCTCGCGGTCCAGTCGGTCGATGAAGATGATGCCGTCCAGGTGGTCGGTCTCGTGCTGGATGCACCGGGCGAGCAACCGCGTGCCCTCCACCGTCACCGGATCGCCGTACATGTTGAAGCCCTTGGCCACCACGCCGTACGCGCGCGTGGTGTCGTAGCGCAGGCCCGGCAGCGACAGGCAGCCCTCGGGGCCGTCCTGCTCCTCCTCGCTCAGCGACAGGTCCGGGTTGATCAGGTGCCCGGTGACACCGTCCACGTGGTACGTGAACACCCGCAGCGAGACGCCGAGTTGCGGCGCGGCGAGGCCGGCGCCGGGGGCGTCCAGCATGGTGTCGGTGAGGTCGCCGACCAGCTTGCGCAGTTCCTTGTCGAAGGTGGTCACCGGCTGGGCGGTGGACCGCAGGACGGGGTCTCCGAAGAGACGGATCGGCTGGATCGCCACGGGGTACGGGCTCCTGTCCGTAGGGGCGCGGGCTGCGGTCGGCGGCTGGTTCACCCGCCAGTCTATGCAACCCGCGCGGCCGCCCGCCGAGGGCTTCCCCGGAGCCCGGACCGGCACCGGACCGGCCCCGCCTCAGGGCCCAGACCGGCGCCGGATCAGCACCGGATCGCCGCCCGGCACGCCCCGACTGTGCCGAGCCGCGTTACCCCGGCCCCCGCTTCGGCGTTGGTCAAGAGAGATTGACCGGGGCCGGGCGCAACGGGACACCGCGTCCCGGCCGAGCTGAACCGTACGGAAGGTGGCACGTAGGCCATGGCCGAGCAGATCAACCACGACGCCCGGGCGCGGGCGAGCCTGCACCTGCTGGTGCGGGACATCGAGCGGGTGAGGCGGCAGGTCGACGCGCTGCGGACGCTCACCGCTCAACTGGGCAACGTCTACCGTCCGCGCCGACCGAGCACCTCGGCCGGCTTCGTCGTGTACGGGCGGGCGCCGGCGCCGACCGTGCGCCTGGCACAGGAGCTGCGGGAGAGCGTGGAGACCCTGGTGGCGGCGGCGGTCGAGTTCGACCGGGCGCTGGGGTTCTCCTGGGACTCGGTGGGCTCCGCCCTCGGGGTCACCAAGCAGGCGGTGCACCGGCGCTACGGGATGCGCCGGCCGACCAGCGAACTCCTCGCCGCGAGCGGCGCCGTCCCGGGCCAGGCCCGTCCGGACCGCTCCGAGGAGCTGCCCACGGGCACCGAGCGCACCGGACTGGCCACGACCGTCCCGGCGGCCCGCCAGGGCGGCCTGGACGGTCGCGCCCTGGAGCGCGCCACGATCGACCGCACCGGCATCGACCGCACGCCGATGGACCGAACCGGCATCGACCGCGCCGGCATCGACCGGGGCGCGCTGGACCGGGGCCCGCTGGACCGCCCCGGCATCGACCGCACCACGATCGACCGCACCCCCGTCGACCGCGCCACGACCGACCGCAGCACCCCCGTCGACCGCCCCCAGGCGGACCGACCCGGCATCCCGCTGCGCGGCTGACCGAGCCACGCACCCGGGCCGTCCGGGGCGGGGTGGCCCACTCACCCCGCCCCGCCGGGCCGCCGGTCCCCAAGCCCCCGGACGCGACGCACCCACCCGCGAGCCCCCGAAGCCCCCGAACCCCGCCCTCAGCCGATGTCCGTCGGATCCACCCGCACCCGCACCGGCTCCGCCGTCCGCAGCGCGATCCGCGCGATCTGCGCCGCCTTGAGCGCCGCCGCCAGCGCGGCCCCCTGCCCGGGCGGCACCCGCAGCAGCGCCCGCTCCTGCTCCTCCCCCCGCAGCGCCGGCGACGGCACCGGCCCGAGCACGTCCGCCTCCTCCGGCAGCCGGATCAGGTTCAGCAGGTCCGCGACCGCCGAGGGGCTGCCGCTCACCGAGGCCATCCGGGACACCGGCGGGAAGTGCAGCTGCGCCCGTTCGTCCCGTTCCAGCCCGGCATGCCCCAGCGGATCCCACCGGACCAGTGCCTGCACCGGACGGGCCGAGGGCTCGGCGACCACGACCACCGTCCCGCCCTCCGTCGAGGGCCGCGCCAGCGCGGCCGCCGTGAGCCAGAGCCGCAGCGTCTCCTCCCCCGCCCGCAGGTCCGGCCGGCCGAGCAGCGCCCAGCCGTCCAGCAGCAGCACGGCCCCGTACCCGCCGCCGCCCTCGACCACCGGCTCCGCGCCGGGCGTGGAGATCACCAGGGAGGGTTCGTCCGGCACGGTGGCCAGCACCGCCTCCCGGCCCGAGGTCCGCACCGGGATGCGCGGGAACGCCTTGCCCAGCTCCTCCGCCGTCCGCCGGGCCCCGACCACCTGGGCCCGCAGCCGGAAGGACCCGCACTCGGGGCAGTGCCAGTCGTTCTCCGGCTCCCCGCACCAGGCGCAGCACAGCGTGGCGTCCGCCGAGGGCGCCTCCAGCGGCCCCTCGCAGCGCCGGCAGCGGGCGGGGGTCCGGCAGCGCCCGCAGGCCAGCCGGGGCACGTAGCCGCGCCGGGGCACCTGGATGAGCACCGGGTGCCCGGCGGCCAGCGACTCCCGAGCGGCCTCCCAGGCCACCGAGGGCAGCCGGGCGGCCTGGGCGGCGGCGTCCCGGTGCTGGTCCTGGTCGGTGACGGTCCGCACCCGGGGCGCGGCCTGCCGCACCGTCTCGCGGTCCGCGACCAGCGGGCGCGCCCAGCCGGTGCTGACCAGCTGCGCGCCCTCCACCGTCACCGCGTGCCCGCCGAGCAGCACCGCGGCGCCCTCGTCGGCGGCCCGCAGCAGCGCCACCTCGCGCACGTGCGGGTGCGGGGCGCGCGGGTCGCTGTGGCTGCCGTCGCCGTCCGACCAGACGACGACCAGCCCGAGGTCCCGGACCGGCGCGAACATGGTGGCCCTGGTCCCGATCACGGCGCGCACCGAGCCCCGGCTCACCGCGAGCCAGCGCTTGTACCGCTCGCGCGGGCCGAGGTCGGCCTCCAGCGCCACGTGCGCCCCGGGGCCGAGCAGTTCGGTCAGCGCCTGGTCGACCCGGGCCACCGAGCGCCCCTCCGGGAGCACGACCAGCGCCCCGCGCCCGCCGGCCAGGGTCGCGGCCACGGCGCGTGCGATCTCGTACGGCCAGCCGGGCCCGGGCAGCGCCGCCCAGACCGCGCGCGGCGAGCCGCCGGCGGTGAGCGAGGCGAGGAAGTCGGGCCCGGCGGGGTAGCGCTGCCAGCCGCCGGGGGCCGGGGCGGCCGGGCGCGGCAGCGGCGGCGGCGAGGGTTCGGCCTCGGCCTTGGCGTGCCGGGGCGGGACGGCCAGCTGGAGCACATCGGCCAGTGTCCCGGCGTACCGGTCGGCGACGGTCCGGCACAGCCGCAGCAGCTGCGGGGTGAGCACCGGCTCGGGCGAGAGCACCTGGGCCAGCGGGGCGAGCGGGCCGGCGAAGTCGCTCTTCTCCAGCCGGGCGACGATGAACCCGTCGTGCAGTTCCCCGCCCTCGCGCTGGCCCTTCACCACCCGCGCCCCGAACCGCACCCGCACCCGCACCCCGGGCTGGGCCTCCTCGGCCATGGCGGCCGGCACCGCGTAGTCGAAGAACTTGTCGATGGTGAGCACGCCCTTGTCCACCACGACCCGGGCCACCGGCAGGTGCTCGGCCCGCTTGGCCCCGTGCCAGGTGCGCGGCTTGGCCCGCTTGACCGTCTCCCGGATGAACGCCAGCTGCTCCGGCTCGGCGGCCCCGTTCTCCCCTGTGCTGCTCATCGCCACCAAGTACTACCAGGTCACACCGACAATGCACGAAGCGGCGCCCACCCCCGAACGGGGACGGGCGCCGCTTCCGGGCGCTACGGGCCGAGCGTCAGAACGCTACGGGCCGGCGCTCGGGCACCGGGCTCAGGACGTCAGTCCTGGACGGCGGCCTTCAGCTGCTCCACGCGGTCGGTGCGCTCCCAGGTGAAGTCCGGCAGCTCACGGCCGAAGTGGCCGTACGCGGCGGTCTGGGAGTAGATCGGGCGCAGCAGGTCCAGGTCGCGGATGATCGCGGCCGGACGGAGGTCGAAGACCTCGGAGACGGCCTTCTGGATCGCCAGGACCGGCACCGACTCGGTGCCGAAGGTCTCCACGAACAGGCCGACCGGCTCGGCCTTGCCGATCGCGTACGCGACCTGCACCTCGGCGCGGCGGGCGAGGCCGGCGGCGACGATGTTCTTCGCCACCCAGCGCATCGCGTACGCGGCCGAGCGGTCCACCTTGGACGGGTCCTTGCCGGAGAAGGCGCCGCCACCGTGGCGGGCCATGCCGCCGTAGGTGTCGATGATGATCTTGCGGCCGGTGAGGCCGGCGTCGCCCATCGGGCCGCCGATCTCGAAGCGGCCGGTCGGGTTGACCAGCAGGCGGTAGCCCTCGGTGGTCAGCTTGATGCCCTGCTCGGCCAGCGCCTTCAGCTCCGGCTCGACGACGAACTCGCGGATGTCCGGGGTGAGCAGCGACTCCAGGTCGATGTCACTGGCGTGCTGGGTGGAGACGACCACGGTGTCGAGGCGGACGGCCTTGTCGCCGTCGTACTCGATGGTGACCTGGGTCTTGCCGTCGGGGCGCAGGTAGGGGATGGTCCCGTTCTTGCGCACCTCGGTCAGGCGGCGGGAGAGGCGGTGCGCCAGGGTGATCGGCAGCGGCATGAGCTCGGGCGTCTCGTCGGACGCGTAGCCGAACATCAGGCCCTGGTCACCGGCGCCCTGCTTGTCCAGGTCGTCAGCGCCGTCCCCCTGGGTGGAACCCTCGACCCGTGCCTCGTACGCGGTGTCGACGCCCTGCGCGATGTCGGGCGACTGGGCACCGATGGACACCGACACGCCGCAGGAGGCGCCGTCGAAGCCCTTCTTGGAGCTGTCGTAGCCGATCTCCAGGATCTTGTCCCGGACGAGCTGGGCGATCGGCGCGTACGCCTTGGTGGTCACCTCGCCGGCCACGTGCACCTGGCCGGTGGTGATGAGCGTCTCCACGGCGACCCGGGACGTCGGGTCCTCCCGCAGGAGAGCGTCAAGGATGGTGTCGCTGATCTGGTCAGCGATCTTGTCGGGGTGTCCCTCGGTCACGGACTCCGAGGTGAACAGGCGGCGAGACACAGCGCTCCCTGGGGTTGCAGCGGCTGCTGACTGAAGTTCCCCGGCTCGTACCGGGGAACTCCGGAAAGACTTGATTCCTGGAGTCTAACGGTCTGGTTCCGCCGAACGTCACCCGCTTCAGGATTTCTCGACCGCCGCGCGAGCGAATCCGATCAGTTGCCGCCTGTTTCCAGCCGCTTTGCGACCAGGTCCCAGACCACGTCCGCGAGTGCCTCCTTCGGGCCGACCGGAACGGCCGTCTCGCTGCCGTCCGAGCCCAGCACCACGGCCTCGTTGACGTCCGTGCCGAAGGCCTTGCCGTTGCCGACCTCGTTCACGACCAGCAGGTCACAGCCCTTGCGCGCGAGCTTGGCGCGGCCGTTGGCGAGCACGTCGTCCGTCTCCGCCGCGAAACCCACCACGAGTTGGCCCGAACGGGCCCGGTGGGCCGAGAGCTCGGCCAGGATGTCCGGATTGCGGACCAGCGCGACCGCGGCCGGTTCGACCCCCTCGACCTTCTTGATCTTGCCGGTGGCGTACTCGGCGGGCCGGAAGTCCGCCACCGCCGCGGCCATCACCACGGCGTCCGCGTCCTTGACCGCCTCCAGCGCCGCCTCGCGCAGCTCCAGCGCGGTCGAGACGTGCACCACGTCCACCCCGGCCGGGTCCGGCAGCTCGGCGTTGGCCGAGAGCAGCGTCACCCGGGCCCCGCGCGCCGCGGCCGTCACGGCGAGCGCGTAGCCCTGCTTGCCGGAGGAGCGGTTGCCCAGGTAGCGCACCGGGTCCAGCGGCTCCCGGGTGCCGCCGGCCGAGACCACCACGTGCCGGCCGGCCAGGTCGGTCGGCACCGGCCCGCCGCGGCGCAGCACGGCCTTGCACGCCTCGAAGATCGCGGAGGGCTCGGGCAGCCGGCCCTTGCCGGTGTCCTTGCCGGTCAGCCGCCCGACGGCCGGCTCCAGCACGATCACGCCCCGGCGGCGCAGCGTGGCGACGTTGTCCCGGGTGGCCGGGTGCTCCCACATCTCGGTGTGCATGGCGGGCGCCAGCACCACCGGGCAGCGGGCGGTGAGCAGGGTGTTGGTCAGCAGGTCGTCGGCGAGGCCGTGGGCGGCCTTGGCGATCAGGTCGGCGGTGGCCGGGGCGACCACGACCAGGTCGGCCTGCTGCCCGATCCGCACGTGCGGCACCTCGTGCACGCGCTCCCAGGTCTCGGTGGCGGCCGGGCGGCCGGACAGCGCGGCCCAGGTCGCCTCGCCGACGAAGTGCAGCGCGGCCGCGGTCGGCACCACGGTGACCTGGTGGCCGGACTCGGTGAAGCGGCGCAGCAGCTCGCACGCCTTGTACGCGGCGATCCCGCCGCTCACGCCGAGGACCACGCGGGGGGCGTCCGCACTCAGAGTCATCTACCGGCCTTTCTCCGCATCGGGCTCCGCATCGGGAACGCGCCCACCCTACGGCCCCCCGGCCCCGCCCCGCACAGCGCCCCGGCCCGACCCCGTACGGCGCTCCGCACCGCGCTCCGGCGCCGGGAACGCCGGAGGGCCCGGCGGAAACGATTCCGCCGGGCCTC
>NZ_JBHVEU010000173.1:0-16670 GCF_042802075.1 Kitasatospora sp. NPDC057518 | reverse complement strand
GGGCTCGGGCATCAGCCCGGGCCCTTCCCGCGTTCTCCGACGGTCTTCGGGGGAGCGTCAGTCCACCTCGGCCACGGCCTCGGCGAACTGCGCCTGGTAGAGCCGGGCGTAGGCGCCGTCGGCGGCGATCAGGTGGTCGTGCGAGCCCTGCTCGACGATCGAGCCGTTCTCCATCACCAGGATCACGTCGGCGTCCCGGATGGTGGAGAGCCGGTGGGCGATCACGAAGCTGGTGCGGCCGGTGCGCAGCCGGGCCATGGCCCGCTGGATCAGCACCTCGGTGCGGGTGTCGACGGAGCTGGTCGCCTCGTCCAGGACCAGGATGGACGGCTGGGCGAGGAACGCCCGGGCGATGGTGATCAGCTGCTTCTCGCCGGCGCTGACGTTGGTGCCCTCGTCGTCGATGACGGTGTCGTAGCCGTCCGGCAGGGTGCGCACGAAGCGGTCGACGTGGGCGGCCCTGGCGGCCTCGACGACCTGGTCGCGGGTGGCCGACTCGGCGCCGTAGGCGATGTTGTCGGCGATGCTGCCGCCGAACAGCCAGGTGTCCTGGAGCACCATGCCGATGCCGGAGCGCAGTTCCTCGCGGGACATCGCGGCGATGTCCACGCCGTCGAGGGTGATCCGTCCGGAGCTGACCTCGTAGAACCGCATCAGCAGGTTGACCAGGGTGGTCTTGCCGGCGCCGGTGGGGCCGACGATGGCGACGGTCTGGCCGGGCTCGACCTTGAGCGAGAGGTCGTCGATGAGCGGCTTCTCGGGGTCGTAGCGGAAGGACACGTCCTGGAAGGCGACCCGGCCGCGCACCACGTCGGGCCGTTCCGGCATGGCCGGTTCGGCGCTCTGCTCAGGGGCGTCCAGCAGCTCGAAGACGCGCTCGGCGGAGGCGACGCCGGACTGCACCAGGTTGGCCATGCTGGCGACCTGGGTGAGCGGCTGGCTGAACTGCCGCGAGTACTGGATGAACGCCTGGACGTCACCGATGGACAGCGCGCCGCCGGCGACCCGCAGACCGCCGACGACGGCGACCAGCACGTACTGGAGGTTGCCGATCAGCATCATCGCGGGCTGGATGATGCCGGAGATGAACTGGGCCTTGAAGCTGGCGTGGTAGAGCGCCTCGTTGTGCTCGCGGAAGGTCTCCGCGGACTCGTGCTGGCGCCCGAACACCTTGACCAGGGTGTGGCCGGTGTACATCTCCTCGATGTGGGCGTTCAGTTGGCCGGTGGACTTCCACTGCTGGACGAACTGCGGCTGGGCCCGCTTGCCGACCCTGGTGGCGACGACGACCGAGACGGGCACCGAGACCAGGGCGATCACGGCGAGCAGCGGGGAGATCCAGAACATCATCGCGAGCACGCCGACCACGGTGAGCAGCGAGTTGACGACCTGTCCCATGGTCTGCTGCATGGACTGGCCGATGTTGTCGATGTCGTTGGTGACCCGGCTGAGCACCTCGCCGCGCGGCTGCTTGTCGAAGTAGCTGAGCGGCAGCCGGGCGAGCTTGGCCTCGACGTCCTGGCGCAGCCGGTAGCTCGCGGCCTGGATGGCCCGGGTGGCGAGCCGGCCCTGGAAGATGCCGAAGACGGCGGAGGCGAGGTAGATGCCGAGCACCCAGAGCAGGACGGTGCCGATGGCGCCGAAGTCCATGCCCTGGCCGGGGGTGAAGTGGACGGCGGAGAGCAGGTCGGCGACGCCGCCCTCGCCGTGGGCGCGCAGCCCGTCGATGACCTGGTCCTTGGACATGCCGGTCTGGAAGCGGGCGCCGACGACACCGGCGAAGATCAGGTCGGTGGCGTCGCCGAGGATCTTGGGGCCGATGACGGCGCAGCCGATGCCGAGCACGCCGAGGACCAGGACGCCGATCAGGGTGTTGCGTTCGGGGCGCAGCAGGCCGAGGACGCGCTTGCCGGAGCCCTTGAAGTCCATGGACTTCTCGGTGCCCTGGCCGCCCATGAAGCGGCCGGGGCCGGCCGGGCCGCGGCGGGCGGCGGCGGCCTGGGAGTCGCTGGGCAGTTCGGCGTCCTTGGCGGCGTCCTTCGGGGCGCCGTTCGCCGGGGCGCCGTCCACCGGGGCGTCCTCGGGAGCGGCGCCTCTCGGGGCGGGCCCCTTGGTCAGGTCGGGCTTGTTGCCGGGCGTGGTCACGCCGCCTCCTGCTCGGTGAGCTGGGAGAGCACGATCTCCCGGTACGTCGGGTTGTCGGCCATCAGCTCGTGGTGGGTCCCACTGCCGACGACGGCGCCCTCGTCGAGGACGATGATCCGGTCGGCGTCGCGGATGGTGGACACCCGCTGGGCGACGATCAGGACGGTGGCGTCGGAGGTCTCGCGGGCGAGGGCCTTGCGGAGCCGGGCGTCGGTGGCGTAGTCGAGCGCGGAGAAGGAGTCGTCGAAGAGGTAGACGGAGGGCCGGCGCACCAGGGTCCGGGCGATGGCCAGGCGTTGGCGCTGGCCGCCGGAGACGTTGCCGCCGCCCTGGGCGATGGGGGCGTCCAGGCCTTCGGGCAGCTTCTCGACGAACTCCTTGGCCTGGGCGATCTCCAGGGCGTGCCAGAGCTCCTCGTCGGTGGCGTCGGGCCGGCCGTAGCGGAGGTTGCTGGCGACGGTGCCGGAGAAGAGGTAGGGCTTCTGCGGGACGATGCCGACGCTCTCGGCGATCGCGGCGGGGGCGAGTTCGCGGACGTCGACGCCGTCGAGCAGGACCCGGCCGGAGGTGACGTCGAAGAGCCGGGGGACGAGGCCGAGCAGGGTGGACTTGCCGCTGCCGGTGGAGCCGATGATGGCGGTGGTCTGGCCGGGGCCGGCGGTGAGGTCGATGCCGCGCAGCACCGAGGCCTCGGCGCCGGGGTAGCGGAAGTCGACGCCGCGCAGTTCCAGGGTGCCGCGGTGCGGGACCTCGGTGACGGGGGCGGCGGGCGGGACGACGCTGCTGTCGGTGCCGAGGACCTCCTGGATGCGCTCGGCGCAGACCTCGGCGCGCGGCACCATCATGAACATGAAGGTGGCCATCATGACGCTCATCAGGATCTGCATCAGGTAGGAGAGGAACGCGGTGAGCGCGCCGATCTGCATGGCGCCGCTGTCGATGCGGTGGGCGCCGAACCAGAGCACGGCGACGCTGGAGACGTTCACCACCAGCATGACGGCGGGGAACATGATGGACATCAGCCGGCCGACCTGGCGGGAGACCTGGGTGAGGTCCTCGTTGGCGTCGGCGAAGCGGGCCTGCTCCTGGTCGTCCTTGACGAAGGCGCGGATGACCCGGATGCCGGTGATCTGCTCGCGCAGGACCCGGTTCACGGTGTCGATCCGTACCTGCATGCTGCGGAACCTGGGGCGCAGCGCGCGGACCAGCAGGACCACGACGACGCCGAGCACGGGGATGACGGCGAGCAGCAGGCCGGACAGCGGGACGTCCTGGTTGAGCGCCATGATGATGCCGCCGACGCACATGATCGGCGCGGCGACCATGAGCGTGAAGCTCATCAGGGCGAGCATCTGGACCTGCTGGACGTCGTTGGTGGTGCGGGTGATCAGCGAGGGGGCGCCGAACTGGCCGACCTCGCGGGCGGAGAAGCTCTGCACCCGGTCGAAGACGGCGGCGCGGACGTCCCGGCCGAAGGCCATCGCGGTGCGGGCGCCGTAGTAGACCGCGCCGATGGAGCAGAGGGCCTGGAGGACGGTGACCGCGATCATCACCCCGCCGACGCGCAGGATGTAGCCGGTGTCGCCCTTGACCACGCCGTCGTCGATGATGTCGGCGTTGAGCGTCGGCAGGTAGAGCGCCGCGAGGGTGGACACCAGCTGGAGCAGCACCAGCAGGGTGATCGGTCGGGAGTACGGGCGCAGGTACGCCCTCAGCAGTCTGATCAGCACTAGCACACTCTTGTCGTCGCCGGTCGGGTTCGCACCCCAATTCTCGGTGTTCTGTAGCGTCGTACAGGTCATTCGGCGTCCGGGAGCCGGAGGTTTGCCGGGCCTTTGCCGAACGGCGGGGTGCGGCACCGGTCGCGCGGGGCCGTGCCGTCGGGCGCCGCCCCCTTACGGAATGACCGGTTTCCCCCTAGGCTGCTGATTGCCCCTTTGTTACTGACCGGTACCGCTCAGGTGAACCGGGGGCCCGGCGACCGCCCCCACGGACGCCGCGACAATCCCTCAGACGGCCACCCGCCACCGGAGGTCCTCGTTGAGTTCCGCGCAGTCCCTGATCGACTCCGGCAGGCCCGACCTCGTCGCCGGGCGCCCCGCCTCCGTCGCCCACCTGTTCCTGGAGCGGGTCGCCCTGACCCCGAACGCCGAGGCCTACCGCTACCCCTCGCCGGTGGACGAGCAGGCCGCCGACGGCGCGCCCGGCGCCGAGCAGTGGCGCTCGCTCACCTGGGCGCAGACCGCGGTCCGGGTCAAGGCGGTGGCCGCAGGCCTGATGGCACTCGGCATCCGGCCCGAGGACCGGGTGGCCCTGGCCTCCTCGACCCGCCTGGAGTGGATCGTCGCCGACCTCGGCGCCATGTGCGCGGGCGCCGCGATCACCACCGTCTACCCCAGCACCAACGCGGACGAGACCGCGTTCATCCTCTCCGACTCCGGCTCCCGGGCGCTGTTCGCCGAGAACGAGGCCCAACTGGCCAAGGCCGTCGGGCAGCTCGACCAGCTGCCCGGACTGCGCACCGTGATCCTCTTCGACGCGCCCGCCGAGGCCCCCGAGACCGGCGGCCTGGACCTGCTCACCCTCGCCGAGCTGGAGGAGCGCGGTACCCGGTACCTGGCGGAGCACCCGGACGCCGTGGAGAAGGCCGTCGACGGGCTCGGCAAGGAGCAGCTGGCCACCCTCATCTACACCTCCGGCACCACCGGCCGCCCCAAGGGCGTGCGCCTGGTGCACGACTGCTGGGCGTACGAGGGCCGGGCGCAGGAGGCCAGCGGCCTGCTGGGCCCCGACGACGTGCAGTTCATGTGGCTGCCGCTGTCCCACGTGTTCGGCAAGACGCTGATCTCCGGGCAGATCGCCACCGGGCACGTGATGGCGGTGGACGGCCGGGTGGACCGGATCATCCACAACCTGCCGGCGATCCGGCCGACCATCATGGCCTCCGCGCCGCGCATCTTCGAGAAGGTCTACAACGGCATCGCGGGCCGGGCCCGGGCCGAGGGCGGCGCCAAGTACAAGATCTTCCTGTGGGCGGCCAAGGTCGCCCGCGAGCACGCCCGGGCGGTCCAGCAGAGCCGCATCGCCACCGGCACCGAGAGCGCCCCGCTGGGCCTTCGGGTGCAGCACGCGCTGGCCGACAAGCTGGTGTACGCGAAGATCCGGGCGGCCTTCGGCGGCCGGCTGCGCGGCGCGGTCTCCGGCAGCGCCGCGCTCGCCCCGGAGATCGGCTACTTCTTCATCGGCGCCGGGGTGCCGATCCTGGAGGGCTACGGCCTGAGCGAGACCAGCGCCGGCTCCTGCGTCAACCGGGCCGAGGACGTGCGGATCGGCACCGTGGGCCGCCCGCTGCCCGGCACCGAGGTGCGGATCGCCGAGGACGGCGAGATCCTGCTGCGCGGCCCCGGCGTCATGCGCGGCTACCACAACCTGCCGGAGAAGACCGCCGAGGTGCTGGAGCCGGACGGCTGGTTCCACACCGAGGACATCGGCGAGCTCAGCCCGGACGGCTTCCTGCGGATCACCGACCGCAAGAAGGACCTGTTCAAGACCTCCGGCGGCAAGTACGTGGCGCCCAGCGAGGTCGAGGGCAAGTTCAAGGCGGTCTGCCCGTTCGTCAGCAACATCCTGGTGATCGGCAACGGCCGCAACTACTGCACCGCGCTGATCGGCCTGGACGAGGCCGTCCTGCTGCCGTGGGCCGCCGAGCACGGCCTGGCCGGGAAGTCCTACGCCGAGCTGGCCGTCGAGCCGGCCGTCCACGAGCTGATCGAGGGCTTCGTCAAGCGGGTCAACGGCGACCTCCAGCGCTGGCAGACGATCAAGAAGTTCCACCTGCTGCCGCGCGACCTCGACATCGAGCACGGCGAGCTCACCCCGAGCCTGAAGATCAAGCGCCCGGTGGTCGAGCGGACCTACGCCGACGCGGTCACCGCCATGTACGCGGGCGCCAACGAGGCCTGACCGGCCCCGCCCCCGTACGGCCCGCCGGGTTCGGTCGGGCCGTACGGGACAATGGGCTCATGCCCTCCGCACTCCCCGACGGCGATCCGGTGCCGTCCGACGGTTCCCTGCCCGCACACGCCCTCGACGGGCTGGGCGACCGGCCGTTCGGCTTCTACCTGCACGTGCCGTACTGCGCCAGCCGCTGCGGCTACTGCGACTTCAACACCTACACCGCCACCGAGCTGCGCTCCTCCGGGGCCGTCGCCTCCCAGGAGACCTACGCGGACAACGTGGTCGCCGAGATCCGCCACGCCCGGAAGGTGCTGGGCTCCGCCGACCTGCCGGTGCACACCGTCTTCCTCGGCGGCGGCACCCCGACCCTGCTGCCCGCCCGCGACCTGGTCAAGATGCTCGCCGCGATCCGCGAGGAGTTCGGGCTCGCCGACGGCGCCGAGGTCACCACCGAGGCCAACCCGGAGTCCGTCGACCCGGCGTACCTGGCCGAACTGCGCGAGGGCGGCTACAACCGGCTCTCCTTCGGCATGCAGAGCGCCCGCCCGCACGTCCTGAAGCTGCTCGACCGCCACCACACCCCGGGCCGCCCCGAGGCCTGCGTGGCCGAGGCCCGAGCGGCCGGCTTCGAACACGTCAACCTCGACCTCATCTACGGCACCCCGGGCGAGTCCGACGACGACTGGCGGGCCTCCCTGGACGCCGCCATCGGCGCCGGGCCCGACCACGTCTCCGCGTACTCGCTGATCGTCGAGGAGGGCACCCGGCTCGCCGCCCGCGTCAAGCGCGGCGAACTGCCGATGATCGACGACGACGTGCACGCCGACCGCTACCTGATCGCCGAGGAGGCGCTCGCCGCCGCCGGCTACTCCTGGTACGAGGTCTCCAACTGGGCCACCACCCCCGAGGGCCGCTGCCGCCACAACGAGCTCTACTGGACCGGCGGCGACTGGTGGGGCGCCGGCCCCGGCGCCCACAGCCACGTCGGCGGCGTCCGCTGGTGGAACGCCAAGCACCCCGCCGCCTACGCCCAAGCCCTCGCCGAGCACCGCACCCCGGCCCTGGCCCGCGAGGTGCTGGCCGACGAGGACCGCCGCGTCGAACGCATCCTGCTGGAGCTCCGCCTGGTCGACGGCATCCCCCTCGACCTCCTCACCGACACCGGCCGCGAGGCCGCCGACCGCCACCTCGCCGACGGCCTCCTCGCCCCCGGCCCCTACGCCCGGGGCCGCGCCACCCTCACCCTCCAGGGCCGCCTCCTGGCCGACGCCGTCGTACGTGACCTGGTGGACTGACCGAGGGCTTACCGTGTGCGCACCTCTCCGAGCGGACCAGCCTCTTCGGCGAGGCCGTTCCTGTGGATCCGATGGGTGTGAGTCTGGTGACTGCCGACTTTCCCCGCCGTCACTCCGGCAGGGCCGTGAAGTCGATCAGTTCCTCGACCCGGCCCAGGAGTTCGGGCTCCAGGTCCTTGTAGGAGTCGACCTTCGAGAGGATGTGCTTCCAGGCCGCGGGGGTGTCCACCGGCCAGCCGAGGCGGCGGCAGGTGCCCTCCTTCCAGTCCTCGCCCCGAGGGACGGCGGGCCAGGCGGGGATGCCGACGGAGGAGGGCTTCACGGCCTGCCAGATGTCGATGTAGGGGTGGCCGACGACCAGTACCGAGTCGCCGGTGACCCGGGCGGCGATGCGGTGCTCCTTCGTGCCCGGGAGCAGGTGGTCGACCAGGACGCCGAGGCGGCGGCCGGGGCCGGGGGCGAAGTCGGCGACGATCGCGGGCAGGTCGTCGATGCCGCGCAGGTACTCGACGACCACGCCCTCGATCCGCAGGTCGTCGCCCCAGACCCGTTCGACCAGCTCCGCGTCGTGCCGGCCCTCGACGTAGATGCGGGACTCGCGGGCGACCCGGGCGCGGGCGCCGGGGACGGCGACGGAGCCGGAGGCGGTGCGGCCCGGGGTGCGGGCGGGGGCCGGGCCGGCCGGGCGGACCAGGGTGACGACCCGGCCCTCCAGCAGGAAGCCGCGCGGCACCAGGGGGAACACCCGGTGCTTGCCGAACCGGTCCTCCAGGGTGACGGTGAAGCCTTCGGCGGTCTTCTCGCAGCGCACCACGGCCCCGCAGTAGCCGGTCGCCGCCTCCTCGACCACCAGGTCCCGCTCGGCGGGCACCTCCGGGGCGGAGGCCTGCTTCTTCCACGGCGGGGTCAGGTCGGGTCCGTACTGGCGGCTGCGCATACGGGTGATCATAGGGAGGGCGGACGGCGCGTCAGAGGCCCGGCGCGCCCCAGACCGGGAACCAGCGGCTCAGGTCCTTCTCCAGCCGCAGGTCGTTCCCCAGCATCGCGTTGACCTGCAGTTCCAGCGGACTGTCGCGCCGCTCCCCGCCGCCGGGCATCGGGGCGAAGGGGTAGAACGTCCCCCGCTTGTAGAGGTAGACGAGGGCCAGCGACCGCCCGTCCGGGTCGCGGAACCCGACGAGCGAGCAGAGCAGCTGCGGCCCGAAGCCGTTCGCCTCCAGTTCGCTGTTGACCGCGTGCAGGTCGTTGACCAGTTCGGGCAGTTCCTCGGGGCGGTGCCGGGCGAGCAGCCAGGAGTAGCCGTAGCCGTCCTTGGAGGCCTCCACGGGGACGCCGCCGCGCTCGGTGTCGGCGTCCAGCAGCGCCCGGACCTGCTGCTGGACCTGGACGAAGGCCGCGCCCTCGACGGCCGCGAAGCAGACCGAGCCGAGCCCGGTGGGGGTGAACCCGGCCCCGGCCTCCAGGGTGAGCGCGGCGGACGGCACGCCGAACAGCTGGTCGAGGTCGGGCTTGACGGGCTTGGTGCGGCCGAACAGGGCGTCCAGGATTCCCACGGCGGTCCTCTCGGGTCGAAAACTGAGGCTCAGCGGCCGAGCTGCTCGGAGATCTTCGCCAGCTGCTCCAGCCGCTTCTCCAGGCTCGGGTGGGTGGAGAACAGCTGCGAGGCGGCCTCCCGGGCGCTCAGCGCGGGGGCGAAGTAGAAGGCGTTGTACGGCTGGGCCTGGCGCAGGTCCTTGCTGGGGATGGCCGCGATCTGCCCGGTCACCTTGGTGAGCGCCGAGGCGAGGGCGCTGGGGTGTCCGGTGAGCTGGGCGGCGGCCCGGTCGGCGGCGAGTTCGCGGTAGCGGGACAGCAGCCGGGTGAGCAGGAAGCTGATCGCGTAGACGACGACCGACACCAGCGGGATGATCAGCGCCAGGACGGCCGCGTTCTGGTCGTTGTTGTTGCGCCCGCCGCCCATGAACCCGCCGTACATCGCGATCCGGGTCATCGCCCCGGCGAGGACGCCGAGGAAGCCGGCGATCGTCATCACCGCGACGTCCCGGTGGGCGACGTGCGACAGCTCGTGGGCGAGGACGCCCTCCAGTTCCTCGGGCTCCAGCCGGCGCAGCAGCCCGGTGGTCACGCAGACCACCGCGTTCTGCGGGTTGCGGCCGGTGGCGAAGGCGTTCGGCATGTCGTTGTCGGCGACCGCCACGCGGGGTTTGGGCATGTCGGCCAGGGCGCAGAGCCGGTCGATGGTGCCGTGCAGCTGGGGGAACTGCTCCGGGGACACCTGGCGGGCGCCCATCGCCCGTTCGGTGATCTTGTCGCTGAACCAGAACTGGGCCACGAACAGCCCGCCGGAGATCAGGACGATCAGTGGCCAGGCGCCGCGCAGCAGCGCGATCAGCAGGCCGGTGAAACCGACGTACAGCAGCCCGATCACGAACATCGTCGCGACCATGCGGCCGGTCAGGCCGCGGTCCGGCGCGAAACGGGTGTGCTGGCCCGAGCTCGACATCGCTTGCTCCTCCATTCGCCGTCGCTTTCGATGCTGCCACCCGGACGGCCTCCCGGCACCACCCCGGCGCCGGGAGGATCGAACCGCCGGGGCCCCGCGGGCCGTGAGCGGAACTGCGGGGAGGATCACCCCGGTCCGGCCGTTCCTGCCGTAGGACCCGGGCCTTACACTGGCAGGTACGGTTTTGGCACTCGCGTGTTCAGAGTGCCAGGGCAAGGGTCTTCGGAGCGGCCCGCAGCAGCAAGGGACACAGTCGGACAACGTGCGAAGACGGAGGTGCGTGCCCCATGGCCGGTGAGGTCCGCCAGCTGGACGAACGCAAGCTCGCCGTGCTCCGCGCGATCGTGCAGGACTACGTGGGCACCGAGGAGCCGGTCGGCTCCAAGGCCCTGGTGGAACGGCACAACCTCGGGGTCTCGCCGGCGACCGTCCGCAACGACATGGCGGCGCTGGAGGAGGAGGGCTACATCCACCAGCCGCACACCAGCGCCGGCCGCATCCCGACCGACAAGGGGTACCGCCTCTTCGTCGACAAGCTCGCCGAGATCAAGCCGATGAGCGCCCCCGAGCGCCGGGCCATCCGGCACTTCCTGGACGGCGCGGTCGACCTGGACGACGTGGTCGCGCGCACCGTGCGGCTGCTCGCCCAGCTGACCCGGCAGGTCGCGGTGGTGCAGTACCCCTCGCTGACGCGCTCCACCGTCCGGCACATCGAGCTGGTGGCGCTGGCCCCGGCCAAGGTGATGCTGGTGCTGATCACCAACACCGGCCGGGTCGAGCAGCGGATGGTCGACTGCCCGGGCCCGGTCGGCGAGACGGTGCTGGCGGACCTGCGGGCCCGGATCAACGCGAGGGCCGCCGGCCGGCGCCTCCCGGAGGTCCCGGGGCTGCTGGAGGAGCTGCCGGCGCAGTTCGAACCGGCCGAGCGGCCGACCGTCAGCACGGTCCTGGCGACCCTGTTCGAGACGCTCGCCGAGCAGAACGAGGAGCGGATCATGCTGGCCGGCACGGCCAACCTGACCCGCTTCGGGCACGACTTCCCGCTCAGCATCCAGCCGGTGCTGGAGGCCCTGGAGGAGCAGGTCGTCCTGCTCCGCCTCCTGGGTGAGACCGCGGACGCCGCGATGACGGTCCGGATCGGGCGGGAGAACACCTACGAGGGGCTGACTTCCACGTCCATCGTCTCGGTCGGCTACGGTTCGGGCGACGAGAGCGTGGCGAAACTGGGTGTGATCGGTCCGACCCGGATGGACTACCCGGGCACAATGGGGGCGGTGCGAGCGGTGGCGCGGTACGTGGGCCAGATCCTGGCCGAGTCCTAGCAAAGGCCGCCGTCGGAAATCCGGCGGCGGTGACCAGTCGCAGCACTACTACAGGCGGAACAAGCGGAGCATTTGGTGGCCACGGACTACTACGCGGTACTCGGCGTCCGACGGGATGCGGGGCAGGACGAGATCAAGAAGGCGTTCCGGCGCCTGGCGCGCGAACTGCACCCGGACGTCAACCCGGACCCGAAGACGCAGGAGCGGTTCAAGGAGATCAACGCCGCTTACGAGGTGCTCTCCGATCCGCAGAAGCGCCAGGTCTACGACCTCGGCGGGGACCCGCTGTCCCCGGGCGGCGGCGCGGGCGGCTTCGGCGCCGGCGCGGCGGGCTTCGGCTTCTCCGACATCATGGACGCCTTCTTCGGCGCCGCGGCCGGCCAGCGCGGCCCGCGCTCGCGCACCCGCCGGGGCCAGGACGCCATGATCCGGCTGGAGATCACCCTGGAGGAGGCCGCTTTCGGCACCACCAAGGAGCTCCAGGTCGACACCGCCGTCACCTGCACCACGTGCAGCGGCGAGGGCGCGGCCCCCGGCACCTCGGCGCAGACCTGTGACATGTGCCGCGGCAAGGGCGAGGTCTCCCAGGTCACCCGGTCCTTCCTGGGCCAGGTCATGACCTCCCGCCCCTGCCCGCAGTGCCAGGGCTTCGGCACCGTCGTGCCGACCCCGTGCCCGGAGTGCGCCGGCGACGGCCGGGTGCGCGCCCGCCGCACGCTGACCGTCAAGATCCCGGCCGGTGTCGACAACGGCACCCGGATCCAGCTGGCCGGCGAGGGCGAGGTCGGCCCCGGCGGCGGCCCGGCCGGCGACCTGTACGTCGAGATCGCCGAGACCACCCACACGATCTTCCAGCGGCGCGGGGACGACCTGCACTGCACCGTCACCATCCCGATGACGGCGGCCGCGCTCGGCACCCAGGTGCCGCTGCAGACCCTGGACGGCCTGGAGGAGGTCGACATCCGGCCCGGCACCCAGTCCGGCCAGTCGATCCCGCTGCACGGCCGGGGCATCACCCACCTGCGCGGCGGCGGCCGGGGCGACCTGATAGTGCACGTCGAGGTGAAGACGCCCAGCAAGCTCGACCCCGAGCAGGAGGAGCTGCTGCGCCGCCTCGCGGTGCTGCGCGGCGAGGAGCGGCCGTCCGGCCAGTTCGCGCCGGGCCAGCAGGGCCTCTTCTCCCGGCTGAAGGACGCCTTCAACGGCCGGTAGCCGTCCGCGGAGGGGTGCCGGGGGCCAACGACCCCGGCACCCCTTTCGCGTGTCCGTCCCACTTCCGCACGAAAGAGGTTCCCCGTCATGACCGCGCCCGTCTTCGTCGTCGAGACCGAGCGGATCGCCGCCGCCGCGCCCGGGGCCGTGGTGCGCCTGGACGGCCCGGAGGGGCGGCACGCGGCCGCGGTGAAGCGGCTGGAGCCGGGCGAGGCGGTGACCCTGGCCGACGGGCTGGGGCTCGGCGTGGACGGCACGGTCGCCGAGGTGCTCGGCAAGGACGCGATCGACGTGCGGGTCGCCGCCGTGCGCCGCGAGCCGGAGCCCGCGCCGCGGATCGTTGTCGTCCAGGCGCTGCCCAAGGGCGACCGCGGCGAGCTGGCCGTGGAGACCATGACCGAGGTCGGCGTGGACGTGGTGATCCCGTGGGCCGCCTCGCGCTGCATCACCCAGTGGAAGGGCGAGCGCGGCGCCAAGGCGCTCGCCAAGTGGCGGGCCACCGCCCGGGAGGCGGGCAAGCAGTCCCGCCGGCTGCGCTTCCCCGAGGTCCGCGAGCCGATGACCACCCGGCAGCTGGCGCCCGTCCTGGCGGGGGCCGCGTTCGCCGCCGTGCTGCACGAGGAGGGCGCCGAACCGCTGGCGCACGCCGTGCTGCCGGAGGGCGGGGACATCGTCCTGGTGGTCGGCCCGGAGGGCGGGGTCTCCCCGGAGGAGCTGGCGGCCTTCGCCGGGGCGGGCGCCGGGCCGTACCGGCTGGGCCCCTCGGTGCTGCGCACCTCCACCGCCGGGGTGGCCGCCGGCGCGCTGCTGCTCGGGCGCACCGGCCGCTGGTCGTAGCACCCCGGGCGCACCCCCGGCAGGCCGTCGGCGCGCCCCTCGGCGCGCCCCCGTACACCCCGGCGGCGACCGCGGCACGGCCGCCCGCGGACGGCGCCGGGAGTCTGGGAAAAACGGCGCGGACGGTCCGTGTACCTGCCTAGGCTGGCCGGGTGACGGACTCCCAGAGCACCTCCCCGAACTCCTCGGCAGGCGCCTACCTTCGCCATCCCCACCTGCACGGCGACCTGCTCGCCTTCGTCGCCGAGGACGACCTCTGGCTCGCCCCGCTGGACGGCGGCCGGGCCTGGCGGCTGACGGCGGACCACCTGCCGGTCCACCACCCGAGGTTCTCCCCGGACGGGCGGCACCTCGCCTTCACCTCCACCCGGGACGGCGCCCCCGAGGTGCACGTGGTGCCGGTGGACGGCGGCCCCTCGCGCCGGCTCACCCACTGGGGCAGCCACCAGACCCGGGTGCTGGGCTGGACCGCCGACGGCCGTCCGATCGCCGCCACCGGGGCCGGCGAGGCCAGCTTGCGCCGCACCTGGGCGCACGCCGTGCCGCTGGACGGCGGCGAGCCGCAGCGGCTGCCGTACGGGCCGGTCGGCGGGCTCGCCTTCGAGCCGGGCGGCGACCGGGTGCTGCTGAGCAGTGTCAACGGCCGCGATCCGGCCTGGTGGAAGCGGTACCGGGGCGGGCGGGCCGGAAAGCTGTGGCTCGGCCGGGAGGAGTTCGCCCGGGTCCACGCGGAGCTGGACGGGCAGCTGGACTCCCCGCTGTGGGTCGGGGACCGGATCGCCTTCCTGTCCGACCACGAGGGCGTCGGCGAGCTGTGGTCCAGCCGCCCGGACGGCACCGACCTGCGCCGCCACACCGCCGACCCGGACGGCTTCTACGCCCGGGGCGCCGGCACCGACGGCACCCGGGTGGTCTTCCACCGGGCCGGCGACCTCTGGCTGCTGGACGACCTGGCGGGTGCCGAGCCGCGCCGGCTGGACGTCCGGCTGGCCGGCCCGCGGGCCGGGCGCCGCCCCCGCCCGGTGCCCGCCGCGCACTGGCTGGACTCCGTCGCCCCCGACCGCACCGGCCGGGGCAGCGCCGTGGTGGTGCGCGGCGGCGTGCACTGGCTGACCCACCGCGAGGGCCCGGCCCGGGTGCTGGACGAGACCCCGGGCGTGCGCGGGCGGCTGGCCCGGGTGGTGCCCGGCGAGGACGGCGCCCAGGGCGTGCTCTGGGTGTCCGACGCCGAGGGCGGGGACGCCCTGGAGTTCGCCCCCGACCTGCACGGCGCCGAGCGCCGCCGGCTGGCCGCGGGGCGGCTCGGCCGGGTCAACGCGCTGACGGTCTCCCCGGACGGCAAGCAGGCCGCGCTCGGCGCGCACGACGGCCGGGTGCTGCTGGTGACGCTCGCCGACGGCGCCGTGCACGAGCTGGACCGCAGCGCCGACGGCGAGCCCGGCACCCCGGCCTTCAGCCCGGACTCGGCCTGGCTGGCCTGGTCGCGTCCGGTGCGCGGGATGGGCCCGCACTCGCTGCGCCAGATCGTGCTGGCCGACCTGGCGACCCGGACGGTCGGCGAGGTCACCCAGCCGCGCTTCGTGGACACCTCGCCCTCCTTCACCGCGGACGGCCGCTACCTGGCCTTCCTGTCGGTGCGCAACTTCGACCCGGTCTACGACGCGCACGTCTTCGACCTGTCCTTCCCGAACGGCTGCCGCCCCCACCTGGTCACGCTGGCCGCCGACACGCCCTCCCCGTTCGGGCCGCAGCGGGCCGGGCGCCCGCTCGGCGGGGAGGAGGACGAGCCGAAGGCCCGGAAGGCGGACGGCGAGGCGGCGGCCGCCGACGCCGCGCCGGTGACCAGGGTGGACCTGGACGGCATCGCCGACCGGATCATCCCCTTCCCGGTCGAGGGCGGCCGCTTCGAGGAGCTGGCCGCCGCGAAGGACGGCGTGCTCTGGACCAGGGCCCCGCTGACGGGCGAACTCGGCGACGAGGCCGCCTCGTTGGACGACGACCGGCCCCGTCCGGTGCTGGAGCGCTTCGACCTGCGCAAGCGCCGGGTCGAGCAGCTGGTGCACGGCGTGGACGACTTCTCGGTCAGCGCGGACGGCACCCGGGTCGCCGTGCTGGACCAGGGCGAGCTGAGGGTCGTCCCGGCGGACCACAAGGGCGGCGACGACGAGGAGGCCGCCGTCGACCTCGCCCGGCTGCGGATCACCGTCGACCCGGCCGCCGAGTGGCGGCAGATGTACGCCGAGAACGGCCGGCTGATGCGGGACAACTTCTGGCGCCCCGATCTCTCCGGCGTCGACTGGGACGGGGTGCTGGAGCGCTACCGGCCGCTGGTCGAGCGGGTCGGCTCGCACGACGAACTGGTCGACCTGCTCTGGGAGGTGCACGGCGAACTCGGCACCTCGCACGCCTACGTGATGCCGTACGGCCGGTACACCGAGCCCGCCCGGCGCCAGGGCCTGCTCGGCGCCGACCTCGTCCGGGACGGCGGGCACTGGCGGATCGGCCGGATCCTGCCGGGGGAGTCCTCCGACCCCAGGGCCCGCTCGCCGCTGGCCGCGCCCGGCGCGGCGATCCGCCCGGGCGACGCGGTGCTCGCCGTCAACGGCCGCCCGGTGGACCCGGTGACCGGCCCGGCCCCGCTGCTGGCCGGCACCGCCGGGCAGCCGGTCGAGCTGACGGTGGCCGGGAAGGACGGCACCGACCGGCGCCACCCGGTGGTCGTCCCGCTCGCCGACGAGGAGGCGCTGCGCTACCACGACTGGGTGGCCGGGCGGCGGGCCGCGGTGCGCGAGCTGTCCGGCGGGCGGCTGGGCTACCTGCACATCCCCGACATGCAGACGGCCGGCTGGGCCCAGCTGCACCGCGACCTGAGCACCGAGATGGCCCGGGAGGGCCTGGTCGTCGACGTCCGGGGGAACCGGGGCGGCCACACCTCGCAGCTGGTGATCGAGAAGCTGGCCCGCCGGATCATCGGCTGGGACGTCATCCGGGACACCGACCACCCGGTGCCCTACCCGGCGGACGCCCCGCGCGGCCCGGTGGTCGCGCTCGCCGACGAGTTCACCGGCTCGGACGGCGACGTGGTCAGCGCCGCCATCCAGGTGCTCGGCATCGGCCCGGTGGTCGGCACCCGCACCTGGGGCGGGGTGATCGGCATCGACAGCCGCTACCGGCTGGTCGACGGCACCCTCGTCACCCAGCCCAAGTACGCGCTGTGGCTGGAGAAGTACGGCTGGGGCCTGGAGAACCACGGCGTCGACCCGGACGTCGAGGTGCCGTTCGCCCCGCACCACTGGGCGGCCGGCGAGGACCCGCAGCTGTCCGAGGGCGTCCGGCTCGCCCTGGCGAAGCTCGCCGGGGCCCCGGCGCGCACCGCGCCGCCGCTGCCCTGGGCGTAGC